>CAZONZ010000018.1:0-19615 GCA_964581005.1 uncultured bacterium | reverse complement strand
GTGAGTGCGGAAACGGTTGTGCGTGCTGTATTTGCGGCGACCAAGCCAGAGCTTTCCCAGGAACGGATCAACGAGATTGCAGAGCATTTGCCAGATCAGATCAAGCAACTTTGGATCAGAGCTTGATCCACTAGCTGGGATCCCAGATCACCACGACGGCAAGATTGTCGAGAAACTGATCGGTTTGATTTCTCTCGCGGAGGATCCACGCATCTTCCGTGGAGATCACTAGGTCATAGCCCAGCGTTTTGCGAGCTGTGATCACTAGGGGACGCTCACCGATCCGAAGGGTTAAGGATCGGGCCTGTGCTTCGGAGGTGGCATAGGCTGCAGTCCCTTCACTTGCCACTCGATACGCATTTTGATCTTGGGCAACTCCAGGAGTGGTGTAAACTTGGTTGCCATCTGGATCCAGCAAGCGCATCGACATACTCGGCTGAAAGTCTAAACCGCGTGCATCCACGATCAATCCTGTGGTTTGGGGGCCTTGCTGTTGAGCAGCGGCTTGTAGAGGATCCGCCTGTTCTCCAGTGGGTTCCCACGGAGATCCTGAACTTGATCCTGGCCAGATCCCCGATCCAGATCCTGTTCCCGCTCCTGGACTTGATCCTGTACCCGGACCAAAGCCACTGCCAGCCCCTGCAGCACTCTCGCCGGATCCATTTAACCCATTGTTCCCTGCACCTGTAACGTTTCCACTCCCCGATCCTTGGCCGGATCCTTCTGAGGTGACTCCAACCTGCTGCATCAGATCTAGATCGAATACAGCACCTGCATCAGGATCTTCAGGATCTTCAGGATCTTCAGTTGGGATAGAGTCGTCAGAAGCTGGATTTTGCCACACCGAATCTGAAGTGGTTGGAGCCAGCCCTGGTTGGATCGGATCCGGAGCAGTGAGGGTCTGACTTGGATCGATGAACTGACGGCCTGAGGGGTTGCCTGAGCTTGCTGTAGGATCGGTGTTGGGATTTAGATTCAGATCGGAATTGGGATCACTAGTAGAATCAAGCGTTGGATCATTGGAAGCGGGTGTCGGATCAACGTCAATTCTAGGGATCCGATAGTAGGTTGAGGGCGATGAGGTCTGAACACCCTCGTTCGATTCGGAGGTGCTAGAGGATCCGGTCGATGAGGTGGAAGCCGCTGGCGGGAACAGAGGATCGGTCTGAGTCCAACCTGGAGACAGAATGCTGAAGGTTATCGAGCTCCCCAGGATCCCAAGCCAGATCAAGAGTAACTTTAAGGATCCAGTCTTGCGGAATGGCTCCCAATAGTGACAGGATCGAGCATACCGATCTCGACACAGATGCAGCCCATCGAATTCGAGTTGCTTACTCATGGCGCAGAGCCCCTGGTGATCCATCACAAACCCAACTGTTTTTGATCCTAGTGGCTAATCCTGGATTGGAAAGGGGATCAGACGCAATCCATAGGATCTTGGATCGAACTTCCCGGTGGGACTCTATCCTCTCCCCTTTGAGCTAAAACGGATCAGGGGTTAACATTAGCGCTTTTGATTAGCCCTTTTGAGTCCTGATCTGCGGATCCAAGCCCTTTGATTGTAACGATGGGGCTCTTGCCCCTATAGAGGCTCTTAACCCTGATAGACTTCATACAGCCCAAGATCGGGGTTGTCTGATAGATCCTTGAGATCCTGGTTTCGCTTTAGATCCCCCAACTTCAATTCACCATGGAACTTCTGATGCCCTCGTCTTCTCCGATCCCAACCTTCCTAGGCTTGCCTGAACCCGATCCCAGTCAAGCAGAAGCAGTGATCCTGCCTGTCCCCTACGAAGCCACAACCTCTTATGGCAAAGGCACAGGTCAAGGCCCCTATGCTCTCTTGGCAGCCTCACCTTATCTTGAGACTTACGATGAACTTCGAGATAGTGAACCCGCGATCAATTCGGTGACCTCCTCTCCCGATCACCCTTGTTCCCGCTACTGGACTGCTCCTCCGGTTGAGATCCCAGCTCCTCTGGAACCTGCCATGGAAGCGATCTATACCCGTGCTGCCGAACTCGTCCAACCAGGCCGGATCCTCTGCTCCATCGGAGGAGAACACGCAATCACCGCTCCCTTGATCCGGGCACACCTACCCCATTACCCCAATCTCCATGTCCTCCAAATTGACGCTCATGCGGATCTACGCAGCAGCTATGAAGGCACACCGTTGTCTCATGCCTCCGCCATGGCGCGAGTGATCGATCAAGTCGGCAGTCGTCTCACTCAAGTAGGGATCCGGGCCATTTGTGCGGAGGATCGACAGGTAATCCGGGAGCAACGCCTGCATACGTTCTTTGCCCACGGACTTCAGAACAAGCCCCGTGAGGTCTGGATTGCTGAAGTGTTAGCAACTTTGGGAGATCAGGTCTATTTGACGGTGGATGTGGATGGGTTAGATCCTTCGGTGGTGCCTGCAACAGGAACCCCAGAGCCAGGAGGATTGAGTTGGTGGGATACGGTTGAACTGATCCGCGCCCTAGGCAAGCATCGGCAGATCATTGGGGCGGATGTGGTCGAGTTAGCCGTCACAGGTCAAGCGGAAACCGATCGGTTGAGTGCTTTCACTGTGGCCAAACTGGTCTATCAGATCCTGGCAGCTGCCCAAACGTAAACAACATCCCATCCTGCTTGGCTGAGGGTGGGATCTTTCGGAGGTTTTCGATGATCGGTGCTCCCCTGAAGACTATAGATCTCGCATCAGAGGTTAAGGAGTGGACTGATGAGGCGTTCCTTGCTCTTCCAGATGATGGCCATCGTTATGAACTGGTCAATGGAGAGTTGGTGACTATGGGCAATACAGGTGCCCGGCATGGTTACTTGTCTGGAAAACTGATGGTGCTCCTCGGATCCGTTGTCTATGCCCAAAAGTTAGGGATCCTATTCGACTCTGGGACCGCATTTACCATGAAGTTTGGCAACAAACGATCCCCCGATCTCTCGTTTATGACCAATGCAAGTATGAAACCTCTTGCAAGTATCCCCATTGGATTGATTGAGCGCTCTCCTGATCTAGCGATCGAGATCCTTTCTCCTAGCAATACCGTTGACGAGATCCATAATAAGATTGTTGAATACTTTGAAAGTGGATCCCAGCTGGTATGGTTGATCCACCCTGAAGAAAAATACGTAATGATCTACCATCAACCTCAGCCGGATCAGCTTAAGCTCTCTGGAGATGTTCTAGATAGAGAAGCTCTGATCCCTGGGTTTTCATTGCCAATTGATGAGCTATTTTCAGAACCTGAGTTTTGAATACCGTTCAGATCCTAGCTACCGCGCTACCCTAAATCCTGACAACCAGGGCTACAAGATCCGAGGAACGACAATCAGTGCGAGACCGAGGCTGAACACAAGAGCGCCCAGTAGAGCAAGCCAGAAGCGAGGATAACTACGCCGGATCAGTTGACCCGACTCTTTTTGAATTTCAACTAGATCTAAGTAAGGAGATAAACCCCGCCGGAACCAGCCAATGGCCCGGATCCGATGCCCGATCAAGGGACGGAGAAATTGCAGACGGGAGATCACATTACCCAGCGGACCAAAGCGGGATGAGTATTGAACTAGGAGACTACATCCATCAGCTTGTAATCTGAGTTCGGATCCTAACTGAGTACCCACTTGACCAAGTTGAACGAGTTCTCCAGTTAAACGGACGGGTTGACCCCACAATGGAGTGGAATACGGATCCGCCAAGAGGGTCCATAGATCAGTCTCAACAGCTTTGCGTAGGTTTTGAAATACCAGGAAGGATTTGAGAGTGATCCCAAGACCCAGACCGACTGCAGCAGATCCTAAGATCACATTCAATCGGCCAGCAGGGAGGAGGAGATAGGCAATCAGGCCCCCACTCCAGCCCACGATCAGGCCCAGAATTTCAATGGAGTAGAGGAGTAGATTGCGTTGGAAATGGCGTTTTAAGCGTCCTTGATCTAGCTGTCGCCCTGCTGCAGGCAGTTGGCCAAGTCCAAATTCAGGATCGACGCGAATTCGTTCGGCATAGGTTGCCAGGATCCGGAAACGCTTGCCGGGGAGAGGATGACTGGAATTGATCGCCATCCATTTGGCCCAGGGATTAAACAGATCCCAGCGCAGCACCTGGATCGAGGCTGGCAGAGTTGATTGAGTTCCAACCAAGCCAAAGGATCCAGGCAATCCGTCAGAATCCATCCCCTCAAAGGTATCGGAGTCCACGGATCCTCTCGATCCCACAGCCCGAATCGTATCCATAGTTTTCCAATCGATCAGTCCCAATAAGCGGGTTTCACGCAACAACCAATGGGGATCCTTCTGGGCGGGAGCCTGCTGTTGGATCCCGGCGGCCATTTTGGTGAGGGCTCGCACGACAGCATTAGGATTTCCGGTGAATTCGGAGGCAGCATGATCGCCATCGTAGGCTCCTAAGCGAGAGAGATGGATCACAGGGAAAGCCGTGGCCAGGTGGAGTAAATAGAATAATGGTGTGATCTGTTTAACCAAAAATCGCAGAGCCTGGACAAACAAATCCTGTTTCTGTTGACGCGATCGCCGCCGATCGGGACTGGATCGGAGCCGCTTCTCCACAAAGCGCACACCAAAAATATAGGCCAAGAGAAACACTTGAGCCGGAAAGCTGATCACGGTGATGGCTAATGTATCCCAGCGCAAAATCTGTCCCAACTGTTGGGCATAGATCGCCGCAATTTCGTCTTCGGTTAACTGCTCCAGCAAACCCTGACTCACAATCATGCGGGCCTGATCTGGCAGCACACTATAGGAAAATGCCACCGGGATGGGGCTAGGAATAATCCCCAAATGCGGCAGCTTGAGGTGATGCTGACTGCAGATTTGACTGATCAAGAGGGTGGCTGCTGGACTGTGGGTTTCGATCGGTTCTAGCGATGGGATCCACTTGACTTGAAAGATCCAACGCTGCATAAAATCCAGCACCAGTGGAGCGATCACAAGCAAGAGAACTATGCCATTCAGGGCCAAACTGAGACTCGCTAAACCTTCTCCCCACCAAGGGGCTTGTCTGATAAATCTGACTACCTGCAAGAATCCAAAGCTGCCGATCCAGATCACCAGACCAAACCCAATCAAACTGCCCACCAGGATCCGGAAACGGTAGCGAAGTTCGGGTGGGGGTTGAAGTTTGAGTCGGGAAGCCATTGAGCGATTCGATCTCGATGAAGTTGAGGATGGTGAGGGATCTTGAGATCCTTCGGATCGAGGACTAATGTGAGGAGAGCGATCAGACCGTTGGCGAGTTGGATCCAGGGACTGGGAGGAAAGATTGGACGATTGCTGGGTTGGCTGGGAGCGTGGACCCGAAGGAGTCGAGGGTTGGGAGGATCGATCAGAGGTTGGGCTAGAGAGATCAGGCGGGCGGGGAGAGGAATTTAGAGAAGCAACAGGATCGGGCTGGGAGGACAAGGGCGAGATTGCTTGATCGGGAGTCGCTAGAGGTGCAGCATGTTGCGGATTGGCAGTGGGTTGATCAGGATTAACTAGAGTGGGGGCATCGCGTGGATCAGGCGGGGTTGGAGCAGAGTCAGGGACGGGCAAGGTGCCAGCAGTAGACCACTGTTGAGTTTTCTGCATCAAGGTCAAGTGGGTTAACTTTTGGCTGGCCCAAGTTTTGGTTTTCGGATCGCTGCAGGAGTTGGCTAAGCGTTGGCAAATGGCTACGGCCTGATCGAAGTCTTCAGCATACTGATAGATCTTGAGCAATTCCATCTGGGCCTGAACGTAGGTTTCGTTGTCAAGATCATCGAATTCCTGACAAAAAGCTTCGAGGATACGAATGGCTTCTAACTGCTGACCTGCTCGAAAGGCTTGTTTGGCCAACTGGATCTCTTTGACATGAGACGGCATATCAAACTCTCAAAAAGGCTCACGATCATAAATCGTTCTTCTAGACTCTACTTGAGCTCAACGACGAAGCTCCAGTAATCGATCCAAATTATCGCCCTGATTTGATCTCATGTCATAGCATCTTCAGCGAAATCTTCATCGAACTGACATCGAACTGACATCGCACTGAGGATCGGTTGAAAATCTGCCGACTTCATCTCTACCCTAGGAGTGTCGACACTACCAACGTGCTCTGGATCACTCCCGCTCAACCCCCAAGTTTTAGAGTCTTGTTGCAAACGTAAAAAATAATCCACTACAGCACCAGCGGAGCCAACATAGCGATCACTCGCGCCACTTGATCCTCAGTTCCAAAGACACCTGCAACCTTTAAAGGACTGGCATGGGCCAGGATCACAATCGCCGCAATCAGACCTAAAGAGATCCCAAACGATCCAATCCGAATCCCTATCTGTACAGGCAATCCTTGAAGAACGCGAGGCTGAAACCGCCAAGCTGCAGCAGCTTTTCTGTTTTCTATTTTCTATTTTCTGTTTTCTATTTTCTGGCTTCTGTTTTCTGGCTTCTGTTTTCTGGCTTCTGTTTTCTGGCTTCTAAGAGAGAGGCAGTCATCGCTTTGGACTGACCCATCAGGTATTGTATCAGTTAATACCAAATGGTTGCAGAGATCTGGGCTCTCAGCTTAGGATAGAGGAGGTCTAACCCATAGCAGTATTTTCATCTCACCCCACACCCTTACCATCATTGACAAGGACGTGATCGATTATGTCTACTTTACAGGCCACACGATACGGCGTTGAAGCGATCCAAGAAGAAGCCAAGCGCCTCGTTCAGTCCGGAGTGGTCCGACGTTCTGAGCCAATTGATCACTTGCGCGCATTCTTCCCCGATCGGGAATGGATCGGAATCGCAGAAGAGCTCTTGATCCAGGATTTTCAGTTCAGTGATCGAATCTGTGATCTCTTAGGCTGCGAAGAGTGGAACGAAGACTAGGCAACAGCTGAGATCAAGGACGACGGAACTCCTCCTCATCACCTTGCAAGCCCTCCCGCCTTGAGGGCAATGATCACGGTTGCTCCCAGCCACAATTATTAAGACGAGTCAAGCATGACCCACAGATCGAGAGATCAAGTTTGGGTGATGTTAATGTTTGCATTGTGATTTATGCTAACGAGTTGGGGAATACTCAAGCTGAGGTTTGCCAATGGATCAGCTTAGAGGTCAAGGGGATGTGGAACGGATCAAGCCTGGATACACATGAGGATCAGCGTGGCCGGAGCTACGGTACAAATCCCGATCAGCCAAGTCTATTCAAGTACTCAATCAAAAGCTGTACTCCTCGACACCACGCCAAGAGTTCAGGAAGCAGGCTCACACTAAGACTCACTCATGCGGGGGATCAGAGGATCAAGAGGATTGCGCTCGTAGATCATCTTGTGGGTTGGCTTTTGACGATCATGGGGTTAAGCCTTACCGTCCTACCTAGTTGCTCGAATACCTCTGTTGCGACTCTAGAGCCTAAAGATCAGTCAATAAGTCAGCCTGGGGGCGTTGAGGTTTCTACCAGTACACACGAAGCTTCCACCGAGCTTTTTTTTGAAGGCAATGATCAAGAGTTCACCTCCATCGATGCTGGGATCGCCTTTGCTCTGGCTCAGGGCATGACTGATCCAACTCAGATGGCAGCCTTTGTGGAGAGGATCGTCCCAGACGTCATACTTTCGGACAATGACATTATGGGATCTGGGTGGGATCCGATGCTCCTGTCGGATTTTGATGGCGATAGTACAGTTGGAACCGTTCAAGATGCTGCTGTTGCCTTAGCCATTGCCACCAATATTCGGGATCATGCTGAGATTGAGACTTTTTGCCTTCAAGATCTTCAACTCCCGGATGGATGCCCTTTGGCTTCAGAAGCTGTGATTCCTCCGGCTCTACCTACTCCCGATCCAACCTCGTCCCCTCACCCTTCGCCGACACCACCGATCCTGGGCACCGCCTACTATGTTGACGCTGAAACGGGGAATGATCAAAACCGTGGAACCTCTCCGGATCAGGCATGGAAAACCCTTGCCCCAGTCAACAAGCCTTGGCTTTACGGATACAGTATTGAACCGGGTGATGTCTTTCACTTCAAACGCGGATCGGTCTGGGTTGACAGTGGTATCGACGATCGGATTGGGATCATTATTGAAACCTCAGGGACTGAAACGGCTCCCATTATCTACCGTGCTTATGGGGATCCCAACGATCCGCCCCCTGTCATTGAGGCTCCCTCGCGCTCTTGGGGTGGAGGGATCAACGTCTATGATGATACGGACTGGATCGTGATTGAGGACTTTCTGATCCAAAACGCTGCCGAGACAGGGATCCATATTAATCGCGGCAGTAATCACATCCTGATCAATAATGTTGAGATCACGGATACAGGCCATGGTGTAACCCTTCGAGGGGGTCACAATCGGGTGATCCATTCCTACATTCACGATCTGAAGATGGTGAACAATGATCCAATCCCTGGCAATGACTATGGTGCAGCAGGGATCCAGTTGGAGTCCTCCCACAACGAAATTGCTTACAACCGTTTTGTCCGGTGCAAAGCTGAGAGTTATGACTACGTGTTTGATGGTGGTGTAATTGAATTTTTTGGCCCTGAGGTTCACAACAATATGATCCATCACAATTATGCTGAAGAAACGGATGGCTTTTTTGAGATGGGTTTTGACTCACAAGTCACGATGCGAGATAACGTGATCGCCTACAATGTTGCCTACAACACGACAGGAGCGTTTGCCTTTATCCACCTGGACGGAGTATTTGCCATCGTACCTGAAAATCTCAAGATCGAGAACAATACTGTTGTCTCTGACGCGAACGATGAATTTGGCGGAGAAACCCTCTGGAATCTGATCTTTTTTGAAGAGAATACTCTGCTTGATCCTTCTGCGATCCAAGTGCGTAACAATATCTTCTGGATTACCGATACTCGATCGTTTTTCCGCGAAAATAGTGGTGATGACTTTATCCATGAACATAATCTCTACCTACGCAGCAAAGGCAATACAGATTACTACAACTACAATATCGATCTACACCCCTCTGAGCTGAATGGTGATCCCCGGTTTGTAGGATTTGATCAGCAAGATTTCCGACTCCAAGCGGATAGTCCTGCGATCGATGCTGGGGCTTTGTTAGGATACTCAGCAGACTTTGAGGGAAACCCTGTACCCCAAGGGAATGATCCTGACATCGGGGCTTATGAGTTCATACAGTAAGCTAAGAGGTTGGCAATGCTATGAAGTATCGAGTAAAGTTGCTCATAGGTTTAGGAGATGAAGATGAATACTGCAAACAATAAGAAGGATCAATCTGGGGATCACGTTGCAACCAATACCCATTTCTCTGAGACCTTAACCCTTGCTCAATCTTTTTACGAACAGGGAGATCTTCAACAAGCAGAATCGATTTGCTTAGGATTACTTGATCACGATCCAACTCAACCTGAAGTTCTAGCTTTATTGGGCATTATTGCTTATGAGGTTGGATCCCTTGATATGGCTTGTTTGCTTCTGAAGCAAGCTATTCAGCTACATCCATATCATCATCACTATCACTACTATTACAGCCAAGTTCTTCACGATCTTCAACAATCGGAACTTGCGATTATTCATGCCCAACAAGCGATTGTTCTAAAACCAAATTTTAGCCCTGCTTATCGGCATCTTGCCAAGATCATGATTCAACAAACACGCTGGATCGAAGCGATTGCCCAACTGCAGATAGCGGTCCAGATTGGCTCTGGATCGTCCGATACGAATCAAATCGAAGCAGATCTAAAGCAGGTTCTCGTTCAATCAGGATATAGATTAGAAGAGGCTTTGACATTAGGGTCTGAACAATCTCAGTTAGAGTATAGTTCAGCAGAGGATCTTATTCGGGAACAAAAGTATGATCAAGCGATCAAACGCTTTTGGAAAGCTCTTCAACTTAAGCCTAACAACGCATTAGCCTATTTCCGAATCGCTGATCTCTTGTATGGGAACTTTAAGCTAGTTGATGGAGCTATTGACTGCTATAAGGCATCTTTGTACTGGGATCCAACTTTAATAAACTCGTATTGCAATTTGGGTAGAATATATTATTTTGAAAAAGGCTCACTTGATCAAGCTATTGATATTTTGGATCAAGCTTTACAAATCAACTCCGAATCACTAGCAATCAAAACCATTTTGGCTGAATATCTTTGCTATCAGGGACAGTGGCAGAGAGCTCGATCCTTACTTCAACCTCTAATTGACAGCAAAACTAATCGAGCTGATGTTATGAGAGTATTTGCTCAGATCTTGGATCATGCTCAAGAAAAACCTGAAGCCATCATTCAGCTCATCAAGGACTGCTTGAAGGACGAGGATCTACCCCTTCATAATAAGACTGATCTGCTCTATGAGCTTGGCTACTTCTTCGATAAAACAGGAGCTTATGAGGATGCCTTTCGAGCTTATCAACAGGCTAATGATCGTAACGTACAAGATTTTGATAGTGCTAGGTGTCGGAAGTTTAATACTGATTTGATACAAAATTTTACAGCTGAGTTCTTTAGTGAGAGAAGTAGAACTCAGCACAACTCTGAAAAGCTTATTTTCATCGTCGGAATGCCTCGATCGGGAACAAGCTTAACTGAGCAGATTTTATCATGTCACCCTGAGGTTCATGCTGCTGGTGAGTTAATGCATATCCCTAAGTTAGTAGCTCAACTGCCTCTGTATTCAGATCCTTCTCTTCCCTTCCCAAAGTGTATCCATCATATTAACTTAGATCACTTAGATCGACTCGCTGAAAAATACATAGCAACTTTATCTGAGCTAGACCCACAAGCTGGATGGATCACAGACAAACTTCCAGGTAATTTTCTCTATTTGGGAGTGATTGCGTGGCTCTTTCCCCATGCCCATATCATCCACTGCCAACGGCATCCATTAGATACCTGCTTATCCTGTTACTTTAACAATTTTGGTTCTCACCATCTCTATACACGGAGCTTAGAGAATTTGGGTATTTATTACTGCGAATACAAGCGATTAATGCAACATTGGCAACAGGCTTTACCAACTCCTTTCTTCAATCTTCAGTATGAACAGTTAGTTACTGATCCTGAAACCCAGATTCGATCTCTGCTTGATTACTGTAGCCTATCGTGGTGGGAAGGTTGCCTAAACTTTCACCAATCAAGTCGTGTTGTCCCGACGATTAGCGTTCAACAAGTTAGACAACCCTTCTATACTCGCTCAATCGGACGCTATCAGGCTTACGAGTCCTACTTGGAACCTCTGAAACAGATCCTCAAGCAGTGTGATCAACTTCCTCTAACTGCCCTATGACACCAGGGAAGCTTTTAGCCGCCGTAAGAGTCTTTCTTTCATGCGGTCTGGATCCAGGGTTAAAACACTTTCCTGCCTAAGTAGAGGGTTTTGGTTTAAAACAAGTATTGCGGAACATATCTAGGAAGGTGAAGACGGCAGGGCTCTGCAGTATATCAGCTAACATGGCCATACCGATCACTCGTTCCAATGGCACGGGCAAACTATGAACTTGGATTCCAGGTGGGATCGGTTCTGCCGCTAGGCGAGGCATGATCGCAGCTCCTAACCCTTGGGCCACCATACTCACGATCGTTGAATCTTCTCGGACTTCGTAGGTGGGATGGGTGCAGTGACCGAGCTGGGTTAAGTGACGCCGGATCCCCATGTAGCCTGCGTTGCCTGTGTCTAGGATCAGGGGATAGCTCTCTAGATGCTCCCAGGTTAACGATCCATGGGGCGAGGCAGGATCACCAGGGCGGGGTGGGGGAAGCAAGGCCACGTATTCATCTCGCAGGATCTCCCAGGTTTCAAAATCAGCGGAGGCGGGGAGATAGGTTAGACCCAGATCCGCTTTGCCCGATCGGAGGGCTTGTTCCACTTCAGGATATTCTTCATATTCTGTGATCGAAACCGACAGCTGCGGATAACGAGCTCGAAATTGGGCGATCACCGCAGGCAACAGATGAGTGGCAACACTGCGAAAACAGGCGATCCGAACCTGTCCACTTTGAAGTCCCCGTTCTAAATTGGCTTCTTTTTGGATCGCTTGGGTCAAATCAAGGATCTGGCGAGCATGACGAGTGATCCGTTCACCGACGGGTGTGAGACGCGCTCCATAACGGCCTCGCAGAAACAGGGAAACCCCTAATTCTTCTTCTAAAGCTGCGATCGCGTGACTGATAGCAGACTGAGACAAATTCAGGTGAATGGCGGCTTCACTGAAATTACCGTGATCCACCACACTCACAAGCATTTGTAACTGGGCCAGTTTCATCCAGCCCTCCTGAGGGGGAGTTGATTAGTCGGCGGGCAATGTGTACTGATTCACGATCCGCTGGGCAAAGGCAGGCACATGATCCTCTAGTTTAGTGGGATAGTTGCGGCGAACAAATAGGTAATTACGGGTAAAGTGAGAATCGATCGAGAAGCGGGCATACTCCAGCCCTTGGGGTCCAACTCGTTCGATCACCACTCCCATCAATTGCGCTAACCATTTTGGTAGGGTCATTGCCTGATCATAGGCCGTGATCCCCTGTTGGACAGCAGCATGACGATTCCCTTTCGAGATCACAGGTTGGGTTTCGAGTTGATCGGCCACCAAATTCAGTAACTCTTGACCTCGATCATTGCGGACCACAACCCATTGCCAGCCCAAAGGCGATCCCATGTAGCCAACCACGAGATCCGCCAGACTGTTGACGTAGTCGAAGCAGGTGAGACAGGACGAGGCAAAGACATCTTTGAGTTCTTTGGTGTTGAGGGCGAAGAAGGGGACTTTCTCGATCGATCCATCCTCATGTTTGAAGTGGATCCGGAAGTCTTGCATAAACTCGTAATGAACCACTGTGTCTGGGGATCGGCTGGTAGTTTCGAGAAACTTGCGTAAGCCCTCGCGGGTGACATTATCGACACAAGGAGTACCCAACACATACAACTGTTCTAAGCCAAGTTCTGACTGGACGGCTCGGAGGGCTTGGATCTGACACCCGACGCCGATTACGAGCAAGCGTTTGCAGCCGGACTGACGTACTGTATCTAAAACAGACAGATTGGGTGAGAGGGTGGGTTTATTGACTTTGGCGGCTAAGACTTCTTCGGGGTGACGGGCCAGGATCGGACGCGGTTTGAATCGATCGTCTGGATCGGCCTCGACACAAACTACAGCTTCGACCAATCCGGTTTCTAAGGCTTTCATTCCGATCGAGCTGACGATCCCGGTCCACTGAGCACCAGGGATGGGATCCTGTTTGCGAGCGGTGAGCATCTGTTGATAAACGCCAAAGTAGTCTGCGTCGGTCGGGTGTTGGGCGTTTTGGGCGAGTTGATCTCTGGATTGGCCATGGGTCTGCTGTTCCAGCTGATCGATCTGTTGGGTGATGAAGGCACAGGCGGATCGGACGTACTGGACATAAGTGGTGTCACAGAGGCCGCATTGACTGCAGAGTTCTTTGGCTGGATAGCGCCCCGATTGGATCGGGCGAGCTTGTTTGCGCGGCGGGTGATCCTGTGCTTGATCAAGGGTCACCGGATCAGGGTTAGAGGTGAGCGGGGCAAAGTTAGGGGAGACTGAATCCGATCCTGTCATAGCCAACGATCCAAACTGAGGCGAAATCTGTTCTCAGGATAATCGAGAAACGTTGAGACTTGGGGCGGCAGGCGCTAAATCAGGTCGAACGACTCAGGTTAGTGTGTGTACGTGATTGCGTTTGTCCTGTGGATCTTTGTCTGGATCTTTCGTACTAGCCTTCTTACAGTCTGGATGAATATTTGTATCTAGATCGTGCCAACGGATTATGCCTCCTTGATTCTGATCATTGACTAGTAGAAAGTCTCATGGATAGCCGCAACAATTGGATCAGTATTAGTGCAGCATTAGTGGGGTTTCTCTTCCCTCTGACAAATGAGGATGCTCAATCAAACAGAAGCCCTAACCTCAGTTCGCCTCAAGCCACAATTGATCAGATCCCCATCATGATACCCACACGACCACCGACTCTAATCGGGCTGATGCGGCCAGAACCTGCTCCTGTGCCAGAGGTTGATGGGATCTTTCAAGTTCGATCCAGTGACTTAGTTGGGTGTCAGCCAGGATTGTATGAGATCAACGGACGGTTTGATGATGAATTCATGAGCTTAACCTTGAATGATGCAGGTGGAGCAGAAGGATGCTTTGATCAGCTACCTATTCAACTCTTGACAACTCCTCTACTCGTCGATGGTGTTGGGGCAGTTCCCTTTGAGAGCAATGCAGGCCCTGATCAGAGTCGGATTAAGGGAAATATTCTGCAGGTTCATGGTTTATTCAACTGTAGCAGCGACAAGCACGTTTCGAGCATTTGCTAAGGAGGTTGGTTAGCGTAAGGATGATGAATAGATATCGTACCGACAGGTCATCTTTGAGATCAATGCTCCTCAGGGACATCTACCCTTTCAACCTTTTCCGCCTTTTCCGCTTCTAGGACAAAAGTCCTGATCGATCCCTCCCCATGATGTGACCTTTTTCCTTGAAGACTTGGGACAACGGACTCAAGACTGCAAGCAGGATCAACTTCTAGGATTGAACCAGTGAGACACCTCTCACGCCGATCACAAGGGAGTTAACCGTATGTCTTTGAAATTTGGTTTTGCTCTGCCCACCCTCTTGATGGTCACTAGCCTGACTCTTGCTGCTTGTGGTGAAGAAGACTCAGGGATCGTGAGCGCATTACCTGCAACAGAGCCGAACAGTGCCATTTTAGTCAGCACCCCTGAGGGCAGTGATCTCGACGATTCAGCAGAAACCACTCAACTTGCCAGTGCCTCTGATCGACCAGATCCCTCGCAGCGACCGGATCGAGAGCAACTTCGTCAGCAAGTGATTGAAGAGCTTGGCCTTACGTCTGATCAGCAAGCTGCCATGGAACAACTCCGAACTGAAACCGAAGCTGAGATCCGATCCGTCCTCACGCCCGAACAGGTTGAGATCCTGGACACCCTACTAGCAGAATCCGATCAGCCACCTCGTCCGCGTGATCTCCATCAACAGCTCAACGTGACTGAAGAACAGCGCGCCCAGATCCGTGAGATTCGGATGAATAGCCGGGAAGCCTTTCGCAACATTCTAACGGCTGATCAACTGGCCCAGCTGGAAGAACGGCAGGCCCAACGTCCTCCCCACTCACCTGGCCGCCCTGCAGATCTTGACGAATAAGCAAGATCCTTTTGAAGCCTACTGGATCCTGTAGATTCCCTAGTGCCTTTTGGGAGTTGCTCCGATCTTGTTCTCTACTCTGCTTGAAGTCCAATTCAGATCCCGTTTCAGATCCCGTGAAGAAAGGTTGAGACCATGATGCTCATCGTGAAGCCTACCTCAGAACCTCAGTCGAATCACTCTCGATCCCCTTCCAGTCCACCGCCTCACCCGCCAACATCACGCCGGAGGATCTCCTGGAGTCTTTGGGGGAGTGTAGTGATCGGAGGTGGCTTCACGATATTGGCTTTGGGCCTGATCGTCCAACCCTCTAGACAGCAGGGGACAGAACCGCTGGCTCCTGTGGAACGGGCAACGTTGAGGGTAACCGTCTCATCGAATGGAACGATCGAGCCTGAACAGCTGGTGAACATCAGTCCTGAGTCTTCAGGGATCTTGAAAGCGTTACTTGTTGAAGAGGGAGAACAGGTTGAAGCAGGCCAGATCTTGGCACGCATGGACGATCACGAACTGCAAGCCCAATTGAAGCAGGCTCAAGGTCGGTTAGCAGCTGAACAAGCCAATCTTGATCGTCTACTGGCGGGTAATCGAGCCGAAGATATTGCCCAGGCCCAAGCCCGACTCGATCAAGCCAGAGCCAACTTGGCGAAACTGGAAGCTGGCAGTCGAGCAGAAGAGATCGCGCAAGCCCAAGCCCGACTCGATCAGACCCAAGCAACACGGGTAGCCGCAGAAGCGGATGTCAACCGTATCCGGATCCTGGCTGAGCAAGGGGCTGTCTCTCAACAAGAATTAGACCAAGCTGAAGCAAGCTATGAGCAATCTCTCGCTCAGGTTGTAGAAGCAGAGCAGGCTCTCGTTCTCCTCCAGTCAGGATCGCGGCGGGAAGATGTGGAGCAAGCTCGTGCGCAGGTATATGAAGCTGAGCAGTCACTAGCCTTACTGCAAGCTGGAGCGCGATCGGAAGATATTCGGCAAGCCCAGGCTCAAGTTCTGACGGCAAGTGGATCTCTGGAGGAAATGGAAGCCCGTGTAGAGTCTACGATCCTACGCGCTCCCTTCGCCGGAATTGTCACCCGTAAGTATGCGGATCCGGGTGCTTTTGTGACTCCAACAACCTCAGGTAGTGCGGAATCGTCTGCTACGTCCACCTCGATCTTGGCCTTAGCCAGTAGCACTCAACACGCTGTTGCCAATATTGCAGAGGTTGATATTGCTCAAATTCAACTTGGCCAAACGGTTTACCTGGAAGCTGATGCCTATCCCGATCAATCCTTTACAGGCACCGTGATCCAGCTCTCTCCCCAAGCCATCGAGTCTCAGAATGTGACCAGTTTTGAAGTGAAGACGGCTATTCACAACGACGATCAGCGACAGCTTCGGATCGGTATGAATGTGGATCTGGAGTTTCAGGTGGGGCAACTGGAGGATGTGCTGGTGGTTCCGTCTGTCGCCATTGTCCGAACGGAGGAGGGGACTGGAGTTTATACCGTTCACTCAGCTTCTGGCCCCCAATTTACACCGATCACAACAGGGTTAACAGTTGATGATCGAACCGAGGTCCACACTGGTTTGACGGGATCAGAACAGGTGCTACTCAGCTTTCCTCCTGGCTTGCGCGATCAGGCCAGCTCTCGTTCATTCTTGATGCCGTTTGCTGGGGGTGGAGGATCCCCGAATAGACTTCAGCGCCCTGGAGGAGGTCCGCTATGATCAAGCCCTCGATCCGTTCCACGCCCCGTCTGGATCCGGTTGATATTGCCCTGATGGCCGTGGATTCGCTGCAGAGTAACAAGCTGCGGACGGGGTTAACCATGTTGGGCATGGTGATCGGTATTGCCTCGGTGATCACGATTACGTCGGTAGGAGAAGGCACCCAACGATCCACTGAACAACAGTTAGAAGCTTTAGGAACCAATGTGCTCACCATTCGGGCGGGGGCGGCTCGTTCAAGCTGGATCTCGCAAGGGGCTGGATCGGCGACAACCCTGACGTGGGATGATGCCCAGGCGATCGCTACACAAACTCTCTCAGTTGCTGCTGCTGCTGCGTTCTTGCAACAACCTGTTCAGATCGTTTATGGCAATCAGAACTACCAAACAACAGCTATTGGGACTGAGCCAACGTTCCCAGAGATCCGTAATTTTAATCCCCAGCTAGGGCGGTTTTTCACAGAGACTGAAGTGAAACAGTTTGATCGGGTGGTTGTGATTGGATCGACAGTTTGGCATGAATTATGGGGGGAAGACGATCCAATTGGAGATGAAATTCGGATCCAAGGGCAGCCGTTTCAGGTGATTGGTGTCTTGGAAACGAAAGGATCAACGGGGCCAATTAACCAAGATGATCAGATTGTGATCCCTTTATCGACGCTGTCTCAACGATTTGTGGGAACCAATGCGCTGGCCGGTGTGGCGGTTCAAGGGGTTTGGGTGCAAGCTAGGGATCAGCTGGAGATGGAAGCTGCCGAGTTTCAGATCACGAATTTATTACGATTGCGTCATGATATCTATCCTCCAGAACCGGATGATTTTAGCATTACCAGTCAAGCCGATCTGATCAGTACCTTTACCAGTGTGCTAGGAACGTTAACCCTAATGGTGGGAGCGATTGGATCGATTTCGTTGCTGGTCGGGGGGATCGGAATTGCGAATATCATGCTGGTTTCCGTGATTGAGCGCACTCGTGAGATCGGAATTCGTAAGGCTGTAGGGGCAACTCGACAGGCGATCTTGAGCCAATTTCTGGTGGAGTCGATCCTGATTGCCCTGATCGGTGGAGGGACTGGGATTGTGTTGGGGATTGTCTGCAGTAGTGGTACAGCTGCTTTCCTGAGTCTGCCTCTTGTGATCTCCAATAGCACGATCATGACTGGGTTTGGGCTTTCCGCGTTAGTGGGGCTTTTGGCCGGGATCTTACCTGCCCGCCGAGCCGCTTATCTTGATCCGATTGCTGCTTTACGGAGTGAATAATGACTACGCAATTTCAGACTCAAACTGTGCTGATGGATTCAGGATCACTCCCTTTGATTGAGTTGCAGCAGATTACCAAGTCTTACTTCTTGGCGGAGACAGAAATTCCGGTGTTGAAAGGGATTGATCTGACGATTGAGGTGGGAGATTATGTTGCGATTATGGGGACATCGGGATCAGGGAAATCGACACTAATGAATATTATTGGGTGTCTCGATCGGCCCAGTTCAGGTTTCTATCGGTTGCTGGGTCACGATCTAGCCGAGTTTACTGACGCAGAATTAGCTGGGATCCGAAATCAACAGATCGGTTTTGTTTTTCAACAGTTTAATTTACTACCTCGATCAACGGCCTTAGAGAATGTCATGTTGCCCCTGATCTATGCAGGGGTACCCCGATCGGAGCGGATGGAGCGGGCTATGCAGGCGTTGACAGCAGTGGGATTGCAGGATCGGACCTTGAATCGTCCCCATCAATTGTCGGGGGGACAGCAGCAGCGGGTTGCGATGGCGCGGGCTCTGATCAATCAGCCTAATCTTGTACTTGCCGACGAGCCTACGGGAGCTTTGGATAGCCAAACATCACACGAGATCATGAACCTGCTAGAAGAGTTGAATCACCAAGGGATCACGATTATGATGGTGACGCACGAGGCTGAAGTGGCCAAACGGGCTCGGCGGGTGATCCGGATGCAGGATGGTTTGATCATTGAAAACCAAACTCCTTCCCTTAAGGATTAATCCGATGGCTTTTCTAGACTAAGTGGGATTACTCGAATAACTGATGATAGAGCTCTTTTCAGACATGGTGGGGGACTCATCGCGTTTATAGTGGTTCTGGGCAGCTCGAACATTGCGATGGAGGCGATTCAGCTTCAGTCGCCGGAGTGCAGAAGCCGGAAAATGCTGATCAAACCCTGCCTCATTTAAGACAGCCAGATCCTTGAGCAGTGGAGCTACATTCCAAGCATAGGGATAGAAGTCGTCGATCGAAGTTGGATGGCCAAATCGTTGATTCCAGGGACACACATCCTGACAAATGTCGCAGCCTGCGATCCAGCCTTGGAGATGATCGGCGATGGGGTTGGGTAACTCAGGATCGTGGCTTTCGAGGGTGTGATAGGCAATGCAACGATGGGAATCTACCACATGAGGGGCAACGATTGCGGCGGTGGGACAGGCTGTGATGCAACGGGTACAGGTACCGCAGTGGGCTGTGTGGGGTTGATCAGGGCTAAGCTCCAGGGTTGTTAAGATCACGCCCAAAAACACCCAGGATCCATACTCACGAGTGAGCAGTAAGCTATTTTTGCCGATCCATCCTAATCCAGCCTGCTCTGCCCAAGCCTTTTCGGCGATCGGTCCAGTATCTACGTAGAAGCGGGTTTGGCATTCAGGAATCTGGGTTTCGATCCAGGTACTCAAAGCTTTCAATCGTTTTCCTAGCACCCGATGATAATCTCGACCCCAGGCATAACGCGAGATCTTGCCTCGTTCAGGATCTTGGCTATGGGC
>CAZONZ010000017.1:11055-20091 GCA_964581005.1 uncultured bacterium | reverse complement strand
CTGGATCGAATCTCCCTACCCCTTTGGCAAAATGCAGTATCTGATCCAGAAGGCTGCAACCATGACAGATTCAGAAGGCAAACCGCTCTCAGATTCTGTCTCGCTTGCGTTGGCCCAAAGTTTGTTACAGGAGCTCGTTCGGTTTGAGATCGAGCAAACTCGTGGTTCCTCCGTTGAAGCTGAAGCCGTTGCCGCAAGCTAATTCACGGCAAGCACAGATTAGCCTAATATCATATTTCAACACACATGTATGGGTTGATCGATTCATGCCGGATTGCCAGATTGCTGGATGGATCGATGACCCCCTTTGGACCTTAACCCAGCACACGGAGCAAGACTCATGGCCCCGATCCAGATTCATCACTTTGTCAAGGCCAAGCAAGCAGGTCAACGACTGGTTGCTCTGACAGCGGCTGACTATGTGCTAGCTCAGATCCTCGACCAAGCTGGGGTGGATTTGATCTTGATCGGCGACAGTTTGGCGATGACTAGTCTTGGATATGCAACGACCTTGCCGCTAACCTTAGATGAATTGATCCATCACAGCAAAGCCGTGAGTCGCGCAGTCAAACGAGCCTTTCTGGTCGCCGATCTGCCGTTCATGACCTATCAGATCAGTCGTGAACAGGCTTTAGCTTCAGCTGGACAGGTTCTCAAACAAACCGGGGTGGCAGGCGTCAAGCTCGAAGGTGGATATCCGGACATGATTGATACGGTCGCATGTCTAGTCCAACGGGGGATTCCCGTACTGGGGCATATTGGCCTAACTCCTCAAGCAAAACATCAGTTAGGGGGATACCAACGTCAAGGAACCACTGATCCTGAAGCTCAACGGTTGCACCAGGAAGCCCAAGCCTTGGAAGCTGCTGGAGCCTTTGCGCTGGTTCTGGAACACATGCCTACCGATCTGGGCCAACAGATCTCTCAATCCCTCCACATTCCAACCTTTGGGATTGGGGCTGGAGCTGGGTGTGATGGACAGATCTTGGTAACTTATGATTTGCTAGGTCTAACCGAGCGCATTCCCCCATTCGCCAAAGCCTATCTCAATCTGCGTCAAACCATTGGGGAAACGATCTCGACCTTTTGTGAGGATGTGCGTCAGGGACAGTTCCCGCAAATCTAGTTGCCCGATCCTTTTACCTGTATCACCCTCCCCGATCAGGTCACAGAGATCCCTCAAGGCTTGAAACGGATCGCTTGGCTGCATCGTTCACTCGATCAAGCAGTCATGCAGCCATTTTGAGCACGAGAGTTTTCACCATTTTTGCGGAGATTTGGACTATTCTAGAAGTAGTAAACCAAACAACCTTGGTGTTTTTACGATGTACTTCTCACACCTCGTAATGGCACTATAAAGCTAGGATAAAGCTTGCATGACTCTGCTGGAAAAGCCAGCAGGTTTGTCGTTTCCAGGCCGGGTCATGCCGATCCAACCAGAGTATCCACCGATACGGAGGGTGTTGTTCATGTCTGTTGTCCCGATGATCTCAGCTGGTGAAGCCCAAGAATGGCGCGAATTGTGCCAATGGGCGGAGGAGCACTACCGTTGCCGCACCTTTCCGAAAGACGTGCGGATCCCAACACGGCCTGGGTTAGTGTATGTGGCTCAGGAAGGTGTCGTGCGCTTAGTCAGCCAAACCCCAGAGCGGCGTGATGTGTTTGTTGGGTTTATCACCGCCGGATCCCCGTTTGAAATGAGCCACCAGGAGCGATTTGAGTTAAAAGCCTGCACCCATGCTGAGCACACCTCCGTCATGTGGTTCTACTGGCAAGATCTGGAACAGTGGCCCCGCCTTTACCAACGGATCCAAGAAGATTTTCGCCATCAACTGCAGCGGAAATTACTCTGGCTTGGTAATCTGGGGCAGCGCCGCGCCATCGATCGGCTCAAGGGTTTTCTCACCTTGTTGGTTGAAGAACATGGTCAACCCACAAGTGAAGGCTTAGTGCTACCTTGGACCCTCACCCATGCCCAGATCGGGGATGCGATCGGAGCCACACGGGTGACGGTCACCCGCTTACTGGGGACTCTACGCACCAAGGGATTTGTCCTGATCCTGGATCAAAATCAGATCTGCATTCCCCAGCAAGTGATGCGGGCTGAGAAGCAGCGCAATGCCAAAGCCTACTCCGCTTCTTAGTACCAAGAATGAGGGGCTGGCTGCATCCAATGATCACCTTTGCCCATCCTCCTTAGATCCGTGACGTGGATCTGAGTGAGTGGGTTTGCTTGCCTGAACACGAGGCGGGGATGGGCTCTCAACAACTCTATCGGCAACCGTTCTAGATTCCGAGCAGATCTAACGGGCACAAGGTTCAATAGTAACCCCAAGGATCAAAGGGCTTCCCCGATCGCTTGACCTGGACCTTGGAAGAGCAGCCAGGAGAGGAAAAAGTTTGAGATAAAGATCGCTAACAGCGCCGTGACGACTGCATCGGTGGTCGATTGCCCCACGCCTTTTGCTCCGCCTGTCGTGGTAAGTCCCCAACTCGATCCAATGATGGCAATCAATCCCCCAAAGATCATGGACTTCAGGACAGAGACCAGCAGATCCCAAGGAGCCAATAAGGTTTGGGCTGAGCTAATGAACTGATCGCTGGACAAACCATAGGACATCACACAGATGATCAGTCCACCCATCAGTCCGGTTAACAGCGAAAGTAAGGAGAGGATCGGCAGCATCAGCCCACAGGCGAGAATACGCGGGACCACCAGATAATCGATCGGATCCGTTCGCAAAATAAAGAGGGCGTCGATCTGTTCAGTCACTTTCATGGTGCCGAGCTCAGCTGCAAATGCCGATCCAATTCGCCCCGCCATGATCACTGCGGTCAACACAGGAACTAATTCTCGTGTCAAGGCAATTGCGAGAACGCCCCCGATCAATGAAGACGCACCAAAATTAATGAACTCGCGGGCTACCTGGATTGTAAAGACCCCACTGATCACAACTGCTGTCAGTAACACGATCCCCAGCGAATCCAGACCGACGGCAGCAAACTGATCCAAGGTATTGCGAGCATGGATCCGGCCTCGCAGGATGTGGATCAAAGCCTGACCGCCTAGTAAAAAACTTTCTCCGAAGCGCCGGAACCACTCCATGCCCACCTTCACTCGTTTTCAGTCAGTATTAGGTCACCATTCAACTCATGCTAGGAACAGGATGATCAATTCAGCTGGACTCCTTCAGATCCTTGCTTGAAGCCACTTTAAGCCAAATCCGGCTGACCGATCATCTCAAGTAGGATCTCAAGCTCACCTAGGCCAAGAGGATATCCGAGTGAGTCTAGATCGTTGGAGCAGATCCCTCTTCTTCCACAATCTCCACTTCTTTCCGCGCCACCTTCTCCTGGATCATCCGCACTAAGGCAAACTCTTCACCCGTAATTTTGCGATCAAGCTGGATCGCCATCAAGATCCGATCCATTTCCTCGCGGGTCAACTTACCATCTGCGATCGCCCGATCGACCAAGTCTTTCAAGTTGGAAAATTCCACAATCCATGCCTCCCGTGTCGTGATCTAGGCTCATGCTGGCTGACTGCTGATCTGAGACCCAGCCAAATGGCTAAGTGATCTGGAACTGTTCCCAATCATAGTCTCAGAAACACCCCTTCACGTTACCTCCCAATCATACTAAAGCTCCACGATCCTCAGTGATTCGAGAGGTTGCCTTGTGTGCTGAGGGTTCGAGAGATCTACATGGACTCAGGCGCACTGATCCCCAGGATGCCTGTGAGGAGATTAAACAGGACTTGGCGAGTGGCTTTGACGAGTTGGAGTCGCGCTAGGGCTAGAGGCGGATCGTCCTGCAGCAGGGGAAAGATCCGGCACTCATCGTAGAATTTATTGAAATCACTGGCCAAGCTCTCGGTGTAACGAATGATCCGATGGGGAGCCCGTTCCTGGGCTGCAAATTGGATTTCATCGGGGAGAGCGAGCAAACGCAGCAGCAGGATCCGTTCTTCGGGTTGGACAAAGAGGAGCTTGCCTTGATCATTGAGAATGGGGGCCAATCCAGAACGATCCAGTTGGGCTTCTGCCTCAATCCGGCGAAGTAGGGTGCAGCAACGGGCATGACTGTAGTGGGCATAGACCACAGGATTTTCCAGCGACTCTCGATCACGAGCCAGATCAAGATCAAAGTTGATGGCAGTATCCATGGAGTTGCTCAGCAAAAACCAACGAGCCGCATCGACACCAACCCCAATCTCGTCATCTTCGATCAGATCGTTTAACGAGACAAAATTGCCGGTTCGCTTCGACATCCGCACTTCGGTCTTGGTTTGAGTTTCCGGATCCAACCGAAACAGCTTGACAAATTGACCGATCACAGCCTCCATCTCAACATCGGGATTAAACGCGGCAACCCCTGCTTTGAGTCGAGCAACGTAGCCATGATGATCCGATCCCAAAATAGTGATCAATCGATGGTAGCCCCGCCGAACTTTATCACGGTGATAGGCAATATCAGCAGCTAAATAGGTTAGGGATCCATCCCCCTTTTTGACGACGCGATCTTTGTCATCCCCCATGTCCGCTGATTTAAAAAAGACAGCTTCCTCAGCACCTGGTTTAGGATCCTCTTGACGAGGGGCTGTAGCTTGATAGAGATAGCCTTGGTTTTCGAGTTCTTGCAGCGTTTGATCGATCGGGCTGAAATGAGTTTCCGGATCAGGGGTATGCAATTGCCGTTCACTGAACCACTGTTCAAAGTCAGCCTTGAATTGGTGCAGGGTTTCTTGATGCCAGGTCAAGATCTGGGTATACGCATAGTCCGTAAATTGCTGTAGACTTGTCGGTAAAACCTGGGATCCAGTCTCCGCTTCAGAGAGTAAACGCTTGGCCATATCAACTAGATAGGATCCTTGATAGGAGTCTTCAGGGAGTTGGACGGATTCCCCTTGAAGTTGTTGGACTCGGATCTGCAGAGATTTTCCCAGGATCTGCATCTGGTTTCCGGCATCGTTAATGTAAAACTCTCGATCGACTTGATGCCCCGTCCAGCGCAGCAGATTGGCCAGAGTGGATCCCACTGCCGCCCAACGGCCATGTCCAACATGCAAGGGGCCAGTCGGGTTAGCTGAGACGAATTCGAGCAGGATCCGCTCCGGTTGATCAACGCAAGACTTACCGTAGTGATCGCCTAGATTCAGGATCTGCTCCAGGGAGCGCGCTAGAAAGGTTGGCCCTAGCTGAAAATTGATGAATCCTTTGCCTGCGACACTCGCGGTCACGTCTAATGGATCCAGTTCTACGTTGTTGACTTCTGTTGCGATCACGTTGGCGATCTGAGCTGGAGAGAGGCGACAGATCTTGGCCATTCCCAGGGCGCTAGGGCAGGCGTAGTCTCCATAGGATCGATCGTTAGGAATTTCGACCACCAGCTTCAGCGTGGCCACTTGCTCAGGGGTGGTGAGAGCTCCCAGTTGGCCCGCCTGACTGGCTCTCGTGATCGCCGATCGAAGGGCTTGGCCGAGGATCTGGGTGACTGGGACTGAGGTAGGCGATACTGACGTATTCATTGGATCCTTGGATCTTCTAGGGATAGTAGGGCCGTAGCTTGGATCGAAGGGAAGGTGATCGGCAGGAGCTATGCTAACACGACTTGGAAGGGTAGGGATTGCCGAGGGATCTACCAGCGTAGGGAGTTGTCGATTGTTTTCTTGAAGACGGAAAGCTAGGACTCTGGGGCCTAAATTCAGGATCCAAATGATCCAATCTGCTCAACCTTGATCTCACATTGATCCTCATGATCCGTGTGGATCGCGTTGCGAAATATTACGAGACGATGAGATAAACTCAAATACAGCGCCAGTTGAGTCAGCCATGCCCTCTTCCACATTAGATGTCACTGAGTTGCCCCTCTTCCCCTTGCCAGAGGTGGTTCTGTTCCCAGGGCGACCCCTCCCACTGCATATTTTTGAGCCGCGTTACCGGATGATGGTCAACACGGTCCTGGAATCCGATCGCCGCTTTGGTGTCCTGCTGATCGATCCTCAGACGGGATCCCCAGCTAAGGTCGGAAGTTGTGCGGAAGTTCTCCAGGTCGAACCCCTTGCCGATGGTCGCTTCAATATTCTCACCATTGGTCAACAACGGTTTGAGGTGATCGATTATGTTCGAGAGCGCCCCTTCCGCGTCGGTCGTGTCCAATGGATCGAAGATGATCCGTCTCCTAACAGCCTCTATCCTTTGGTTGAGGAAGTGACAACTTTGCTAAAAGACGTGGTTCGCTTGTCCGGCAAACTGATGGAGCGCGATGTCCAGCTCCCTGATAATCTTCCGACCACACCGATCGAACTCTCCTACTGGGTGGCTGGGAATTTCCAAGGAGCGGTCGAA
This sequence comes from uncultured bacterium, assembly GCA_964581005.1. GTDB lineage: Bacteria > Cyanobacteriota > Cyanobacteriia > Thermostichales > Thermostichaceae > CAZONZ01. The sequence continues at coordinate 13,744 of CAZONZ010000017.1, read as the reverse complement.
GAACAACAGGCATTGCTTGAACTCCGGGATACAGCCGGTCGCCTCCGTCGGGAATCTGAGATCCTGGAATCCACTCGTAAGCACTTAGCGGCTCGAACGGTTTTGAAAGATACGTTCACTGGGGCCTCTTAGTGTCAAGCTCATCAAGGGATTTGGCGAGGGATTGCCGCTGATCGATCCCCGTTCCCGCTCCCTTAACGATACGCTCTGGTGTCTCTTGAGTTACTGAATTGAGTTGCTGAAGCCTTATCCTGATAGTGTCTTCCTGGTTCTCATCCTTGCTGCAGGCTTTGTCCTATGAATATCGGCCTTCCCCGTGAGATTAAAGATCAAGAATTCCGAGTTGGGTTAACGCCCAAAGCTGTCCGTGCTCTCACCGATCGAGGACACACCGTTTGGGTTGAGCGTTTAGCTGGATCCGGCTCAGGATTCACTGATGACGCTTATCTGCAGGCAGGTGCAAAACTCGTCGATCAACCCAGAGAAGCTTATGCTCAAAATCTGGTGATCAAGGTGAAGGAGCCTTTGCCTTCCGAATACGAGTTTTTGCATCCCCATTTGACTCTCTTTACCTACCTGCATCTGGCCGCCGATCGGGGCTTAACCGAGGCTTTGCTGAAATCGGGGGCCTGCTGCATGGCTTACGAGACTGTGGAGTTGGACAATGGGTTACTGCCTTTGCTGGCTCCCATGAGTGCGATCGCGGGGCGGCTATCTGTTCAGTTTGGCGCTCATTATTTGACACGGCAGCAGGGAGGGCGAGGCGTTCTCCTGGGTGGAATTCCCGGCGTCCGTCCCGGTCGGGTTGTGATCTTAGGCGGAGGAACCGTTGGTACCGAAGCAGCCAGGATTGCCGCGGGGATGGGAGCCCATGTTCAGATCCTCGATATCAATTTGCAGCGATTAAATGAGCTAGAAATTATTTTTGGATCACGGGTAGAACTGCTCTACAGCACAGAACAAAATGTGGAGGAAGCTCTGCGAGAGGCGGATCTGGTGATCGGGGCTGTGTTGGTTCCAGGTCGGAAGGCTCCAGTTGTCGCCACCGAAGCCATGGTCCGGCAAATGCAGCCTCGGTCCGTGATCGTGGATGTTTCAGTCGATCAAGGGGGATGTCTCGCCACTACTCGACCCACGTCACACAGCAATCCTGTTTACGAAGTCGGGGGCGTTTTGCACTATGCCGTTCCCAATATGCCAGGAGCAACCCCTTGGACCTCAACCCAAGCTCTGGTGAATACAACCATGCCGTATATCTTTAAGCTGGCCTCCGAAGGGGCCGATCACGCAATTGTGCATGATCCTGTCCTAGCGCGGGGACTTAATATCAAAGCGGGTAAATTGATCCATCCAGTGATCCAAGAGGTGTTTCCGGATCTGGTGTAGCTCAAAAATCGTAAGAATCTATCTGCTTGATCCCGTTTCTCTCTCTGGGGAACGGGAATCTTTATACTTGTACAGCTATGGACTTCTCTATTGATGTCTAGCTGATGAGCGGTCAGCCCGTAACAGGTGAAGAGACGGGCTTCACAAATATCGAGCCACGCACACACTCCTAGGCACATGATGGCAATCGTTAGGAGTCGCTAGGGATCGTTTTCTTCTTGCTTTTCTTTAGTGAACGACTGCGGACGACAGATTGGTCATTAGCATCGAGGTGGTCATCTGAAGGAGGGAGGGATGAAGTGCTGCGGTCAGACGAGTCGAGAGGTTGGTGATCGGGAGGGGGATCAGGGTGAGGATGGGGCGTTGCTGCTGGGTCATGGCTAGCTGGGGAGGAAGGGTGATTAGGTGAGGAAGTTGCTGTGATCGAGTTGGCGGATTCAGGATTAGAGTTAGCAGAACTAGAGCGGGATGTTTCTAGAGAGGCTAGCTTCTCTTCGACGGCGGCCAATCGATCGATCACTTGCTTAATCTCAATGTTATCAGCATTGACGACAGGTGTGTCATCAATCTTGCTATCAATCTTGCTATCAATCTTGCTATCAATCTTGCTATCAGCAATGTGTTCACCCTTTCCAGCAGATTGACGATCTCCCTTGCGATCACTGTGCTGATCACCCTTGCCTTCAGTTTTTAGATCGCCTTTAGGAGCTTCCTTCCGCTTTGCCTTCCGTTCAGCCGTTTGGGTAGGAGCAGCAGCCTGAGGAGTAGAATTAGACTCCTGCTCAGTCTTAGGAGCTACTTTGGGAGCTCCCTTAACGTCACGAGATTGGGTCTGACGGCTGGCAGCATCATGATCAGTCTGTCGATCTAGTTTGGGCTCAGCCTTGCGTTCAGGTTTGCGCTCAGGTTTGAGATTAGCTTTGTGTTCAGGCTTGAGATCAGCCTTGCGCTCAAGTTTAAGATCAGGTTTGCGCTCAGGTTCGAGATCAGCCTTGCGTTCAGGTTGGGGGGAGATGGTTTCCTCAAGGGTATCGTCATCTGTGTCGTCAATAGGAGCAAGCACCTGATCCACGGTGTTGACAGTGCCATCAAGAGTGTCGTCAATAATGTCACCCGTCATGTCGTCATGATCGTCAATCGTATCGTCAGGACTGTCATCATGCTCCTCTCTATTGTCACGATCCTCAAGGATGTCGTCAGCTATGTCGTCAATGCTGTCGTCGGGACTGTCATCAAGATCGTTAGAAGTGTCGTCAATGCTGTCGTCGGGACTGTCATCAAGATCGTTAGAAGTGTCGTCAAT
>CAZONZ010000017.1:8220-10955 GCA_964581005.1 uncultured bacterium | reverse complement strand
TGTCGTCAATGCTGTCGTCGGGACTGTCATCAAGATCGTTAGAAGTGTCGTCAATGCTGTCGTCAGGACTGTCATCATAGTCCGCCAGGGTGTCGTCAAGCTCTGCCTCATTGGCGTCTTCAGCATCGATCTCATCTTCGTCATCAGCTTCCTGATCAGCCTCTTCGTCGCTGTATTCAAGTTCTTTGCGATGGTTTGGACGAGTCGATCCACTCCTAGGTTTGGGTACAGCTTTATCTACGGTTGGGCCAGCCGTCTTTTCAGGGGGTGGGGTGGCAACCCGATCCAGGAGTTGATCGAAGACTCTATCGGTGTCTGCCGCTTTGACCTCCGCTAGCAGACGTTGAAGTCCAGCTTCCACCAAACGACGCTTGTCTCCCTGACGATGAATGTCAGAGAGTTGCTGAACGACTTCTTTGAGAGCTTCCGGAACCCGGATCATCGGACTTGGCATAAGTAAAGTGACCTGTATTCAGGTCTGTCGTCAAGGCTGAAACAGTATATCAAACTCCAGCAAGGAGACGGAACTTGTAACCAAAGTTAGTACTTGGTATCGTCCGGATCTACCCCCTTCAACCGTTTGCAGGAAGCCGAGGCCGATCCCTGTGGTTCTAATCTCCCCTGGATCTGAATTATGTCCAGCCTAACTTTTTTCCCCTTAGGTATGTCCAAGCTAGAGTAGCCTCTTAGTACTCGCTCAAAAGGGCCTCAACAAATTCATAACTAGAGAAAGGCCGGAGATCCTCAATACCTTCGCCAGCCCCGATAAAGCGGATCGGGAGATTCAGCTGCTGGGTAATGGCAAACGCGATCCCTCCCTTGGCGGTGCTATCCAGTTTGGTGAGCACAACCCCACTCAGCTTGGACACTTCGGCAAACACTTGGGCTTGACGCAGGCCGTTTTGGCCTAGGGTTGAATCTAAGACCAGGAGTGACTCGATCTGAGCTTCAGGCGCTTTTTTCTCAATGATCCGTCGGACTTTGCTCAATTCGTCCATGAGATTTTTCTTGTTCTGGAGCCGACCTGCTGTATCTACCAGCAATAACTCACTGCTGCGGGACTGAGCCGCAGTGATCGCATCAAAGACGACAGCTGCCGGATCGGTGTTTTGGCCAGGGTTAGCGATCACCTCCACCTGGGCGCGTTCTCCCCAGATCTTGAGCTGTTCAACGGCAGCCGCCCGGAAGGTATCAGCCGCCGCGATCAGACAGCGATAGCCGGATTTTTGGGCAATGTGAGCGATCTTGCCAATGGTGGTTGTTTTGCCTGCCCCATTGACGCCAACGATCAGCCAAATGTTGAGGGTGTCGCGGACAGGGGCAAACGTTGGATCGCCAATGCTCAGCATCTCCCGCATTTGCTGTTTTAGGTAGTGTACGGCTTCGTCCGGGGGGAGCGTTTCCTTGCGCATGCGGCGTTGCAAAGCACTAATGATCTGATCAGTTGCTTCTAGCCCCACATCCGATTGGAGGAGGGTTGTCTCGATCTCGTCCACTGCATCGGCATCGATCGGGCCGCGTCCGACTAAGGATTTGAGCTGATTGATCAGGCTGAGGCGAGTTTTACCAAGGCTGCGCTGGAGTTTCTGGAGCCAGGTGATCTCTTCAACGGAGATATCTTCAGGTTTGCGCCCTTGAGCGGCTAGGAGCTCAGCTGACCAGCGGAATCCAGCATCAAAGATCAATGAAGATCCTTCGGATTCTGTAGCTTCTGGCGCTGAGGCAAGATCCTCGACCGCTGACGGGCTGGGAGCTGTTGCAACCGCTACGGGCTCAGGCTCGACCATTACGTTGGCTTCTAGGGCTTCTAAGCGTTGGGTTGCTCTGGGAGCCCGATCGAAAAAGGCTTGAGGTCGGCTTGGTTTAGGGATCTCTGCCTCAGGACTCTCAGGAGCCGAGGCAACAGCGGCTTCGGTCTGATCGGAAGCAATGATGTGATCGGGTGGAGCAGGTCTTGAGATCTCTGCAGGAGGAGACGCTGGAATGGAAGCAGCAGTGGGGTTCACAACTTCCGGAGCTTCAGGAGATCGATCCGTAGCTTGAGCAGGGTTGGGTTGAAGCTGAGGGTCCGGTTGAGCAAGGGTTGGATCCTGAGCCATTGAAATGGTAGAAGCTTCAGGAGCAGACGAACCGCCCGATGGATCCGAGGCTAGTGCCTGAGGCTCAGTGGAGGAAGCTGGTTCAGTGGCAGCCGCGATCGGTTGATCGGTAACCGTGGGATCGGATGTGGGCTGGGACTCAGGAGTAGAGTCGGGAGAGGCGGAGGCCGATTCTGCGGGTGATCCAGTCGGTCCCGTTTGATCGCCAGCTTCGGTTTGAGTCTCTTGGGCTTTTAGATTAGCGTAGGCAGCTTTGGCGAAGGCGAGATAATCGATCGGTTCCGGTTCCGCTGATGATGGTGAAGGCGAATCGGGTTGGGTCTCTGGAGTGGGAGACGGATCTGAAGCTGCTTCTGTGTGCCGTCGCCGAAACCAATCAAACGCCATAGCCAACCTCTCTGCTGTAGGTGTCCAAGAATGTCGATCCACTCGATCCAAGATTCACGTGAGCCGAATGATCTAGATTGTAAAAACGTTCTGTCTTATCCTAGCGTTGTTGATTCAACCGGCTTGATCCTTCTTCCCACTCAGAGGGCATCAAGGTGTTGATCGTTGCCGTGCGTGAGCGATTTGAGTGCAAAACCCGCAAGCGCTCAATAGATGTAATACACTCGGGTAGAGCGTTCTGACGGAAGG
>CAZONZ010000017.1:0-8120 GCA_964581005.1 uncultured bacterium | reverse complement strand
GTGAAGCCTTCTCCATCAACCCCTATGCCTGTTCTGACTCCGTCCACGATTCGCCGTCTCCAGCAACTCCCGCAAGCCCCCAATAGTATTTGGGAAGGGGATCGACGACCGCTGAGCGAGGGATTCCCGCCCAACCTCTCGGTCTCTGCGAGTAAAGGGGGCGAGTGTATTTTGTGGGTGGATGGCTCTCAGGGGATTGTCCGATCGATGGATGTTGTGCCGCCAGAGGTAGGATCGGAAGCCATTGTGCGGGCCTTATTGCAGGCGATGGAGCATCCTCACAATACCTCGCCTAGCCGCCCCACCAAGATCGTCGTCCGCAATCGAGAACTGCAATTCTTTTTACGGGGAGTGTTGCAAGAACTGGATATTAAGGTGGAATGTCAGACAGAGCTCCCCCTGATCGATGAGATTTTTCACAGCCTGGATCAATCGATTACCCCACCTCCCCCACCCCTCCCGGTCGAACTGGCTGATCTGCTCAAAGGACGAGCTGCTACCCTTTGGAAAGATGCTCCCTGGGACTATCTAGAAGATCATCAAGTGATTGAAGTTGAGCTGAGTGCCTTGAATGCCGGTCCACTCTATGCCTCGATCATGGGTAATTTGGGTATGGAATACGGGATCTTGCTGTATCGATCCTATGACTCCTTACAACAATTTCGCTATCAAGTGGTGAATAACCGATCCCCCGAATTGCTAGAACAAGCGTTCCTCAATCAAGACTGTCTGTTTATGACCTACGCAGCGGTTGATGACGATGAAGAGGATATTGATCTGGCGGATCTCCCTTTTTCCGAGATTGAACCAAACTTTGGCACGATCCATCCCTTAGAAGGTTTGCGACCCCTAACCCAGGAAGATGAAGCTCATTTGTTAATCGTTGCCCTGGAGGCTCTGCACCGCTTTTTTGAACAACATCACCGATCCCTAAGCAAGAAATTTACAGCCCGATCCGGGACCTACTCGATCACCACTCCCTATAAAGAATCTGAAACCGCTCCGATCTCGGTCCAAGTTGCTTCCCGTCCTGATTTTGCTGACGATCTGCTGGATATTGATGATGATTCAGAGGAGCCGGATCTAGATCCAGATACTCTCGGCTTGCAGCAGGTTGAACTGCTTGATGATCTCGTGCCGGATAAAGCCCACCTCTATCTCTACACCTTGCCTTGGTCGATCGTGGAGATGCTCCAATTAGGTGGACAGGTGTATCACCCAACCGAGGGTGAGATCCCGAAACAAGGGGATGGATTACCTGTATTGATCATTAAAACCTCTCGGCCCAAAGCCAAAGTCATGATCGAAAAGATTGAGATGGCTGGAGGGATCAAAGAGCTGTGTGCAAATCCAGGGTTGGATCCTCTGAGTGGGGAGCATTACGAGTTAGAGATTGCCAGAACAGGAGATGGAAATTTGCATCTATTGGGTGAGTTTCCCGAAGACGATCCCCGCCATACCAAAGCTCGCAAAACTTGGGATCGGGCCTCTCAGCTGACAGGGGGATACTGTGGCATTGTGATTGCGATGGGGGTGACCAGTCCCTCCCCGGAGATCCCCTTCAAGCACATGCTCGCCTTCTATGAGATCCAGCTCTTAGAGCCCAAAGATATGGGACTGGGGCCAATGGTTCGCTTCCCAGGGGCCGATCTAGGGTTTGGCTTGAGCCTTTTCTAACCAGCTCTCGGATCCCACTTCAACTCAACCTGACCTCAACTTGACACCGGAACCCTTCCCATGCCCTATCCCCAGTCCACGATTGTTCTGATCACTGCCGCTACTGACGGAATTGGCCGAGCGACAGCCTTTGCCTTTGCTGAACGGGGTGCCCGCTTGATCCTGGTTGACTCGACCGAAGCCGCTCTCACCCAAACAGCTCTCGATCTGGAGCGAGATTTGGATGCTGAAGTTCTGGCTATTCCAGCAGATCTCAGCCAGCCTGATCAGGTCAAGGCTCTGGTGGATCAAGCTCTGCAACGATTTAACCGGATCGATTGCTTGATCAATCACGCCTCTCAGTACATCAGAGGGGCCTTCAGTCAATTGAGTTTGGATCAGTTTCAGTCGTTACTGGCGGGTAACTTCTGGAGCTATGTGCATCTGATCCAGGCTGTTTTGCCCAGTATGCTGCAGCAGGGACAAGGGCAAATTATCAATATTGGATCGGTGGCTGGGAAAATGCCTCTGTCCCAGATGACGGCTTACTGCGCCAGCAAATATGCCGTGACCGGACTGACTGAAGCTTTACGGTTGGAACTTAAACCCAAAGGGATCGAAGTGATCGGGGTGTATCCGGGGGTACAGCAGCAGGATTTTGCAGACAGCCCTAGCTCGAATCAGATCCAGGCAACGTTGGAAGGCTTTCTGGTGGGTGAGTCGGAGGAGATTGCTGCTGCGATCCTGGAGGCAGCGACTGAGCATCAAAGCGAGGTGATTGTGGGCATGGCCCAGGTGGCTGTGGGGGCTTACACCCTCTTCCCCGACTTGATTGGGGATTGGATCTGACAAACCCGCAACGATCTTTCCTGAATCGGTCAGAGAGGCAGTATAGTTGGTTAGTATATGGCTCGAATCGCTTATGACGTTGGGCTGATCTGGAATTGACCAGAACTGATCAACCGCTCCGTTTCGAGGCTGCTCATCCCGTTCGTCAGGAAGAATCAGGTACTTGCGAGCTATGGCCGAAGCTGTTTCCTCTCGTTCCGGATCATCTCTGCAACACGTACTCGTTGTGGAAGACCGCGACGGTCGTCGCACCCATACCCTTACCTCTCCGAAGTACTTCATTGGTCGAGATCTGGCCAATGACATCAGCTTGAATTCCCAATTTGCTTCTCGCTACCACGCCATGCTGTTGCGAGTTCCTGCCGATCACGAAGGGGAGTACTTTTATCGGATTCTGGATGGGGATCTGGAAGGCAAACCCAGCACCAATGGTTTGGTGATCAATGGGCAAAAGCTGACTGCCCACCAACTCAAATCCGGTGATGTGATCTCGTTTGGCCCCGACGCAAAAGCCGTTTACCGAACCACCCGCAACCAAACCGATCTGGGCCAGTCCCGCTAGAGAGACATTTGCTGTGAGCTTAGCCTAGCCATTATGGTCTGATCGATATGCCATGCTGTCTGATCGATCGGATGCTGTGAGCCTAGCCATTCATGGATGATCTGATCGATCCTGTTATGCGATCTGATCGCTCGAATCATGAGTATCCGTGGCCAAGGATGGGGCGGTCAGTTTCTGTTGTTTCGGATCGAGGACTTCGGCAGGGACAAAAAACGTAAAGATACTGCCCTGACCAACTTCACTTTCAACATTGACATCTCCACCCATCAGTTGACAGAAGCGTTTCGTGATCGATAATCCCAATCCTGTCCCGCCATACTTGCGGGTGGTGGATTCATCGGCCTGGGTAAAGGCTCGGAAGAGTTTCGCCATGTGCTCTGGAGTCATGCCGATCCCCGTATCTTTAACCCGGAACACGATCCAGTCTTTATTCTGAAAAGTGCGGCGAGCAACTGTTAGATCCACTTGACCTGACTGGGTGAACTTCGTTGCATTGCTGAGGAGATTAAACAAATTTTGACGGATCTTGACCAGATCCGCTTGCATCGATCCTAGGTTGGGATCGAGATGAAGGTTGAGAGTGTTGGCGTTTTTCTGGAACAAGGGCTGGACGGTGGCCACAACCTCATCCACCATTCTTTTGACATCAAAGGATTCAAGGTGGAGATCCATTTTGCCTGCTTCGATCTTTGAGAGATCCAAAATGTCATTGATCAAACCTAAAAGATGCTTGGCTGCAGTATGAATTTTTTTGAGATCGGGAATGAAGTCTTGCTGAACCTCTGCTGCTTCTTCCATTAATATTTCGCTATAGCCAATGATCGCATTCATCGGAGTTCGGAGTTCGTGACTCATATTGGCTAAAAATGTGCTCTTCGCTTGATTGGCTTGATCAGCAGCTTCTTTAGCCTCTTGCAGTTCTCCGGTTAAATGGTGCAATTGTTGATTTTTGTAGGTTAAATGTTGACTAGCGGCCTCAGCGATCTCTTTGGCTTGGCGTAACGCTTCCTCAGCTCGTTTTCGATCTTCGATCTCCTTTTGAAGCTCTAGAGTTCGTTGTTGCACCCGCTCTTCTAATGTGAAGTTCATCGATCGCAATGCTTGATGCATGTGCCGCAGCTTCAATTGGTTACTCACTCGTGCGATCACTTCACCCACTTGGAATGGCTTAGTAATGTAATCTACGGCACCCAGGCTTAACCCTTTGATCTTGTCAGCCGGATCGGTTAAGGCGGTCATAAAGATCACTGGGATCTCTTGTAATTGGGTGTCTGACTTGAGGCAGCTGCAGGTCTCGAAGCCATCCATGCCGGGCATCATCACATCCAGCAGGATCAAATCGGGTTGAGCATAGGCAGCTTGTTCAAGGGCGCTACTCCCGTCTAGGGCCACCAACACTTCGGCTCCAGCATCGGCTAGCGTACTGGAGAGGACCTCTAGATTCGCTGGCACGTCATCAACGATCAGGATCACACCTTTGGGGAGAGTAACTGGCATCATCAGTGTTCTAATCCTTGCTTGATCAACTCACGGATAGACTGCAGGCGAAATCCCTGGGCTAACTCCAGAACTTTCTGGCCAAACGGAGCTAGACGAGGATCCTCACCCACCATCCATTCTGCTCGTTTCGTAATTTCTCGCACATTTCCTCGACGTGCCAAATCCAGAAGATCCTGTAACTCGATCTGACTGGGATAGATCCAGACTTCGATCGGGGGTGTAGAACCCTTCTGGCGTTCTAGTGATAGACTCAGTTGAGCTGAAGACGTATCGCGCAACGCTTCACTCTGAGAAGCATAGATCCAGTTTAGGTCAAGCAACCGATGGAGGTGAACTAACAACTCCTCTCGCTGCACTGGCTTAGGGAGAAAATCATCTCCTCCCGATTGAAGACTGACCCGTCGATCATGTTCCGAAACGCTGGCGGAGGATACCAGGATTTTGATCGAGTCTCCGGTGGAGGTTGCCCGAATGCGACGGATGAGCTCCAATCCACCCATCACAGGCATAGCTAAGTCAGTGATGATCAGGTCCATCCTGCGGGGTTGAGATACGTTTTCACTCTGATCCCAGAACGCTAAAGCTTCCTGGCCATTCGCCGCCTCCAGGATCGAGAACCCCAACGGTTGCAACATCTCTCGCAACACAGACCGATTCTCCCAGCGATCATCCACCACCAGAATATAACGTTGTTCTCCTTCATAGCCTAGGATGCGGCGACCATCCAGACCTATTGCCAGCCCCTCCTCATCGTGAGCATCGGCTAAGACGAGATCCAACCAGAACCGACTCCCTTGCCCAAGCGTACTTTCCACCTGGATCTGGCTCCCCATCAATTGGGCCAATCGCTGACTAATCGCTAAGCCTAAGCCGGTACCTTGAGAGTGGAACCGTTGATCTCCCACCTGTTCAAAGGGCTGAAAGATCTGTGTGATTTGATCGGACGCCATGCCAATGCCAGTATCCTGTACCTGAAACCGCAGGTGACGCTCTCCATCGCGGCAGGACAAGGGTTGCACCTGCAGAGAGACACTCCCCTGGTGCGTGAACTTGATCGCGTTGCCCAAAAGGTTGATCAGGATCTGGCGAAGACGCTTTTCATCACCGTAAACTCTCAAGGGTAAATCCGGTGGGATGTCCAGACGAAAATCCAACCCTTTTTGCTCGGCCCGTAGAGTACACATTTCGGCAACTCCTCGGAGAAAAGCAGGCAAGTGAAAGCTCTGGGAAACCAAATCCAATCGGCGGGCTTCAATCTTGGAGAGATCCAAAATATCTTCAATCAAAGTGAGCAAGTGTTGGCCAGACTGATGAATGATCTCAATGCCACGCAGATCGGAGTCAGAGAGAGTGTCAGTACGTTCCAGGATCTGGGCATAACCTAGGATCGCATTCAGAGGTGTACGCAATTCATGGCTTATATTGGCCAAGAACTCGCTTTTGGCTTGATTGGCTACATCTGCAGCTTCTTTAGCGATCTTCAACTCTTGAGTCCGCTCAGCAACCCGTTGTTCCAGTTCCGCAAACGATCCACGCAGTTGATTGGCCATATGATTAAAGGCTTGGGCCAACGTTCCTAGTTCACGGATTCGTTTCACCTCGACCTGCTGATTTAACTCGCCTGCCGCAATCGCACTCGCTGCCCGACTTAATCGATGGATCGGTTGCAGGATCCAGTTCGATGTGTAGACTCCCAGCACTACAGCCACGATCAAGGCTGCTAGCCCCAGAAGAATGGTGTTGCGAGTATTAGCTTGGATCTGAGCCAAAAAGTCCGATTCAGGCACAACCACACCGATCAGCCAGTTGAGACCAAAGTCATCCTGATACGGTAAAACCTGCAGAAAGTGTCGTTGTCCCTGGAGGGTGAACTCCAGCTGCTGTTGGCCCTGAATCTGATCGAGATTTTGAAACTGATCCGTCAGGGTACGAGCAGCAGCCTGAATAAGTGGATCAGGGCTATCAATTGCTTGGAGGCGTTGATTGTCAGGGGTAAATGGCTGAGAATAGGAGCTAGCGACCAGTAGACCATTGCGCTCCAGAATGAAGGTCCGTCCATTTTGGCCAACTTTTAGAGTATCAAGAAATTCAGTAATGGTAGGTAGAGTTATGTCAGCCGCAATCACTCCTTGTAATTGTCCATCAGCATCAATATAAGGCTGTCCAAAAGTTATTCCCAAAACGGGGGGGGCTAGGTAAGCATAAATCTCTGTCCAGGTTGGTTGTCCTGCTGCTACAGTGTCTGTGTACCAATCCCTTTGGCTGGGATCGTAGGGATCAATCTGGTCTAAATACCTCTGGGGTTGCCCTTCTTCATCCAAGTGGTACTGGATAACTGCAGTGCTAGTTTGCTCATCTTTGATATGAAACACATAAGATCCATTTTCTCGTTCATCCACCCCCACAAACTCACCTGCTTCAGTACCCGCTGAAAGATAGGCAGTCCCATCAAAGATCTGAATCTGTCGCCAAAAGTGGGGTAGCCAGTCACGCATCTCAGCGAAGCTCAAGTGACCCACATCAAGAGCAGACTGATTGACCTGATTGACCAAGTTAGGAGTTTGCAAATAGGTATCGAGTTCTTGGTGAATGCGATTGCTAATCTCCGTTTGGAGTTGACCCACCAGATCTCTAACGGTTTCCCGACTATTGCGATAAGACAGGAAAACGATGATCCCTACCACCATGAGCAATTGGAGGATAAAAGGTGCTACCAGAATGAACTGCAGGGGCCAACGCTGATCGCCTGGAGATAAGGAGGATCGAGACATCAAAGCACTCTAGACAGGGCTGCCCCTATCCTATGTCCCAAGGTTCTATCTAGAGATTAACGGAAGCTTAAGGTGCTGTTGGCATGAGTAGCAAGAGAAATATCTTAGGAAGAACGAGATCTTGACGACCACACTTACCAGTCAGCATTACTCCGATACTCGTCAGTTGGCTCCAGCCTGCACGATGTCCAAATCAACTCCACTCTAGCCTTGGATACAGAAATAGTGCTGTCCCCAATCGTCCGACTGCAGTTCAATCTTTTTCGGCTAAAGGATCTACCTAAACAACGAAGTAACTTGATTGCACCAAGATCTCTCAATCATCTGCTTCATTGGTTGTTAAGTTGCGTTGGGATCTTCGGGATCTTCCCCAATCGTTTGCTGTGATGCATGACGGATCAGGTAACTTGAGATAAAAGTGGTGGCTTCGGCAATGAGGTTTACACTTCAGAGAGGTTATGGGAAGACCTCCTAACTGGAGGATATACGGGGTTCCGCTTGGCTTGCCCAGCCTGCATGAAACACTCGCCCGATCACTTCTTCCACAGGGGGATCCGTGACGGTCAGATCCACCACCTCAAGATCTGCCAAGATCTGGGAGATCGTGCGGGTGAGATGTTGGCGGTCAACCATCAACCGAGCAGTTTGTAAAGTTGATCCCTCCTCCTCACATAATTCCCCATATTGACTCAAGATCTTAGCGGAATAGGTTTGGGACAGATCAAGTTTGATCTCGCGGTAGGGAGCAAAGCGTTCAATCAGTTGTTCCAAGTCTCCGTCAT
>CAZONZ010000016.1:3743-20239 GCA_964581005.1 uncultured bacterium | reverse complement strand
GGTAGGATCGGATGACATCCTGTTGATCGCAATGATCTGGAGATCGGCTTATGACTTCAACGATCCGCCCCACCGCGTTTCCTGATCACACTCAACTCCCTGACTCAGATGGGACGTTTGTGAAAAACTTTCAGGAGCACCCCCAAAGTGTACTGCTGACTGATTCGATCGAACCGCTCCTCTGGCAGCTTCACCCCGATGGCCAGTTTGCGATCGGTCAAGACTGTGGCATCTATTGGCGAGAAGCCGATCCGCCAGAACGAGGGGCTGAGTGTCCGGATTGGTTTTATGTACCTCATGTTCCAGCAACGTTGGATGGTCAGATTCGTCGATCCTATGTTCTGCCACGGGAGTTCATTCGGCCTTTGATTGTTCTGGAGTTTGCCTCTGGAGACGGCAGTGAAGAGCGGGATCGAACGCCCCTCAGCCGATCGAACTCCCGCACGGATCAGAAACCGGGCAAGTTTTGGGTCTATGAACAGATCATCAAGCCTCTTTACTACGGGATCTTTATTGCTGAGACCGAGACTCTAGAGGTTTATCTTCTACAAGACGGAGTCTATCGCCCCCTCCCACCGAATGCACGCGGTCATTATGAGATCGATCCGATGAACGTGGAGCTAGGGTTGTGGCGAGGATCCTATCTAGGCTATCCCCCTTACCAAATTTGGATCCGGTGGTGGGATCGAGCGGGCAACTTGCTGTTGACAGGCCACGAGCAGGTTGAGCAAGAGCGGCAACGAGTGCAACAAGAGCAGCAGCGGGCCGATCAAGAACGGCAACGGGCACAACAAGAGCAGCAGCGGGCCGATCAAGAGCAGCAGCGGGCCGATCAAGAACGGCAAAAACGACAGCAATTGAGTGATCGGCTGCGAACCCTGAGCCCTGAGCAACTGCAGGCCCTTGGAATTGATCCTGAACTTTTAGAGGGATAGGCTATTGATCTGATCATGTAAGAGGCGCTCAATGGCTGCAATGGTCTGATTCTGAGCGTTACGGAGTTGCTCAACGTGAAGCTGATTGGCTTTGGAACGGATCAAGGTTTGGACTCCCTCTGGAAACTGATCCCAGGTTTGGAGCATGATGTTAATCAGAATATCGGCAGGGATCCCAGTTGATGTCTGTAACTGATCTAATTTGGACTTAGCTTCAGGAGAAAGCTGAATGAAGTGAGGGAGATCCTGCGAGGGCTTAGGTTCGCGTTGGAAGAGGGAATTGTTGGCAGATGGATCGTGACTTTCAAGGGTCTCTAGCTCAGGATCTTCAGTAACTTCAAGAGCAGAGGATCGATCGATAGCTGGAGTCCAATGATCTATCTGGGTTAGTAGATCGGAGTCTGAGGTTACAAGAGTACCTGGATCATGACCATTGGATAACTGAAGATCCTGAGTTAGGTCTTGGGGTTCAAGATGTTGGTCTACAGCAGGATCAGGATCGGTTAACGAATCGAATGGATCTGGTTGAGAGGGGGTTTGGACTGCATGAAGGGCGAGATCATCAGCTTGAATGGGCTCACCAAAGGAGTCAGAGTTGGGAAGATCTAGTGTAGATGTTAGATCGTTTCGATCAGCTGCAGGCAATGGATCTTGACCTTCAGAGGTTGACTCCTCAGGCATGAGTAAGAGTTCGGGCTGGGGATCAAGGGTTTTATGGGAAGGATCAGGGGAGTCAGATCCCTCAAGAGACTGCTCTAGACATTCAGAATTGAGATCTTTAGGTTCGGCAGCATCTGAAGGGGGATCAGGTGCTGTGAGGGACTCGATAGCATCTGGAGCATCTGACGTTGGTTCGGGCGGATCTTCAGGGACTTGAGGTTTGGGATCATGGCTATCCGTCCCAGACTTCGTAAGTTTGAGTCGGGCTAATAAACCATCTTTGGTTGGGCCTGTCGGTAATTTCTTCTTCGGTCTAGGCATGGCAGCGTTCCTTACTCAAGATCGCTCCTAATACTTCTTGATAGGGGTGGGCCAGATCATGTTCTCCAGCTTCACTGAGAGACCATCCCATATTGTTGGTTTGCTGAACCAGCGTACTTTGTTTGAGGGTCGGAAAGATCGTGACCCCTTGCAACAGTTCATCCAGGGCTTCCAGCGCAGCTTTGGACATGCGGGTGCGACGACTGCCCACCCACTGATCACGAGTTGGGATCACACCGATCAGTTCAGGCACATTAAAATCAAGCTCGGCTAACTCCTGGAGCAAAACCATCGTGCTCAAGGCTCCCATTACCCCTTTTTGGGTGCATTCGGTGGGGACTACAATCAGATCGGCTGCCAAGATCGCGTTGTAGGTCAAGATCCCCTTGGAAGGAGGGCTATCGATCACCACATAGTCATAGCTACTCAACACAGGCTTGATGGCTCGGCGGAGAAACAACTCCCGTCCTGGCTCTAAGGCAATGGCATCGATCGCTCTCGACAAGCTGTAATCACTGGGAGCCAGCTGCAAACGCCCTTGCCGATCCTCATTCAGGGGAGACGCAATGATCTCCGACATACTCACCCGATCGGCTCCTGTCAACAACGTCTCTGCAACCGTGGCCGATTCCGACAGATCGCTATACCCTAGCCACTGACTCAAATTCCCCTGCGGATCAAAATCAACCGCCAAGGTCTTCCCCTGATCGGCCAACATCGTTGCCAAATTTAGGGCTGTAGTTGTCTTGCCAGATCCGCCACTCAAGCAAACGACTGTGATCACAACTGCAGGTTTCGATGGGGCTAACATGAGATCTTGCCCTCCGCCGCTCTGTAACGCCACTGCTAGTGTTTCTCGATATAAGTACACTATATATAGAGATAGGCGATTTGGGCGATCTCATGGCACGGGAGTAGGAAGATTCTGCCAAACCGGGAGGTTAGAGAGGATGCTGGATGACTTCCGTTCCAAAGGGAAGGCGACCGTTACAGTGGCGGGATCTCTGTTCCACCAGCCCCTTTCCCTCAACTGCAAGCTCTCTGTCAACCTGAACAACACTCGACATAGTATTGCATATATTGCATCTTCGGGTCAGGGTTGATCCTGGGTTGCTAGGTTTCCTTGAAGTCTCTAGGATAATGTTTCATTTTGCAGTTGTCGTTGAAGCTCCGATCGGATCCGTGCCGTGATCGAAGATTCATCCAGGTTGCTGAGGATCTGAGCAATGGCTAGCTTCGGACCTTCAGGCCCCCAACTTGCGCCATGTTTCAAATACGATTGAGCTGCCATCCCGATCGCATAGCAGGAAACTCCCGCTAATGCAGCCTGCGTGAAGGCTACCGACGCATACGCCCCCACCGAAAACCCAGCTGAGAATGGAGTCACTGATCCGAGAATCGTTTTAAGGGATCCCAGCCCAATCACTGCTACCAGTTCCCCAGCGCCCAAGCTCACCATGCTCAGCACAATCTTTTGCAACAACTGCAACGCTCCTACCCGTGTCATGGGGATCCCGTAGAGTTGAGACAGCTTAATGATCAGCGTCATATCCACAACAGCTCCCCCGATCGAATCCACCACCGTGATCGGATTCACTGCCACCGCCACCGCTTTGGTTCGAGCGGCTATCCAAATCAGATCATCTGCTGCCGCTGATCGTTGAGCCAGCTTGCGTTGTACCAGTTCCTGATTGAGCCGATCGGCAAACAACAAGATATTGAGCGCAATCAAAGATCGCCCTTCTCGATGCAATACCTCCAAGATCTTCTGGCGCAGCGCTTCCACATCGGGTGGTCCTACCTCCAACCGCGCACGCAAACTGCCATCCGCAGCATAAAACGGCGTCGGGATCCGAGGTGAAGCTGCCACCATCACAATCTCATTGGGTGACAAGATCTCTCTGACTCGTTCATTCCGGATCTTGGCGTAGATCGCGTCTCGATCGACCTCAGGGTACTGATCCATTTTGTTGAAGACTAAGAGGATCGGTTTGCTAGCTTCTCGTAGCTCCGCCAACGCTTCATACTCAACTCGTGTCATGTCACCTGCGATCACAAACAGGATCAGATCGGCCATCCGCGCCACATGACAAGCCAATTGCGCCCGATGCTCCCCATCCACTTCATCTAACCCCGGTGTATCGATCAGTTCCAATCGAGATCCGGCCCAACTCGTCACTGAGATGGATTGAACGGAGGGTTGGATCACCCCTTCAGTCAGTGGTAATACGTTAGGAGGATGAGGATCCTGATGATCTGAGCTCAAGGGCGAACGGGTGTGATCAAGGGGATCCTTTCGAGTGCTAGGAGGAATTTGATCACGATCCAGCTTAGACATCGGGATCACACGAGTTTCCCAATCCATAGACCAGCTTGCGGTTTGGGCGGCCTGGGTTACACCATGCGTTGGGCCTGTTTGAAACACGGATCGTCCCAACAAGGCATTCAACAACGACGACTTGCCTCGCCCCACCAGTCCAAACACAGCAATATGGATCACTTCCTCCTCTAGCTTGTCCATCATCGCCTGCATATCAGCCAGATCCGACTCGATCCCTTCCATCTCGGTAGGAGACAGATCAACGTGAGCGATCAACTGCCGGAGACTGTGCTTGGCCTGTTGGTAGTTGAGATCATCTTGGAAGGTATTGCGTCTAGCCATCTTCAGATATTGGTTGATAGGGCAGGATTGTCAGATCTTCATAGAATACATCCTGACGCAACTCCACCTGGGATCGGGCTGCCATCAGCAACAGTGACCAAAAAACCTGGATCTTATGGGGATTGGACGAAGGGTGAGCTGGGGCAGGATCCGGATGGCGAGCGGCAAGAAACTCAGCATGGGCTTGGCTGAAGTACTCAACCAGTTTCTCAAAATTCAACGATCCCAATCCTTGTTGCCAGATCTGAGCCAGGAGGGATTCCAATTCAGCGGTGGTTTCCAGCAAGTTTTCGGGGTGGGCGAGTTGGGTGATCGCAGCCAGCGCTTTTTTGCGGGAGATCCGTTGAGAGGGTTTGGGGGGGGAGGGTTCTCGATCCTGAAGAACGGTTTCGAGTTCTTGCAAGTGCTGGATCAACTCCTTGAGGGTTACAGGGCGAGTTCGATGCAGACGGGGAACTGCGCGGGGTTGGAGAATTTTGTCAAGCTCGATCGGTTTCCAGTTGAGTAGGGGAGTGGGATCCTCAAACGCCTCTTCAGGGTCGGACTCTGCTTCACGTTGGCCAGGATCCTGCAGAGCCATTGCTTTGAGATACACCAACATTGCTGCATAGAAAAACGCTTGTCCCGATTCCGACAGATCGTGAGTATTGGCTGTTGGTGACACCTGGACCAAGAACCGATCAATCACATCGATCACATCAATATCCCAGGGATTGATTTCTCCCTGTTCAGCCAGATCAATTAACAGCGCGATGGCTTCTTCGGCAACAGAGGCTGCCATACCTAAGGATCCTGAGGGGTGGACTGTTACTGCTGCAACAGGAGTCTACGATTCACCATAGCGCTCTGATCAGGTTTTGCCTATCGAGTGGAAACACGAAGGAGGCAATCTAGCAGAAACGCTCAAGATTGCGCTAGGATATCAACCTATGAATGGATTAGGGCTCTGATCGAGTTCGATTGGCTTTGATCCGGTTAAGTGGGGGCGATTAGCACAGTGGTAGCGCACTTCCTTCACACGGAAGGGGTCACTGGTTCGAATCCAGTATCGCCCATATCTCTCGAAATCGGCTCCAGGACTGCGTTACAGCGATTCTGACAGACGGTAAACGAGGCCAGATCAGAGCTCTAGAACCTGGAAATTTTTGGGGTTTTTGGGCAGGCTGGGCTGAGTTTGGGGATGGAATGGGTATGAAGAGGGTATGCCCTCCCAGGGCGATCGGGTCTCCTCGTCAGGTCGGAAGGCGGCTAAGGGTGCGGTACAGGTGGAGTGCGTTCAGGGGTGACTGCGGCTCCGCTGGCGCTTTGGGGGGAAACGGCATGTGCTCTCGATTGGTTTGTCAGACTCTAAGGTGAATTGTCAAGTTACGACCGAGAAGGCGACTCAGATCGAGCTGGACATGGCTTCAGGGAACTAGGATTCGCAAGGGTGTTTAGAAGAGTTCCATCCGTGCTAAATATCTACACGGCCCCAGAATCCTCAACACCACCAAAATCAGTAGTTCTTGCACCCACAACTAAAGTATTCCCTTCCATGTTTCCATTAATTCCACTTCTACAGAGAGAAGCGACACCGAGTGGTGAGTCTATGCACGACCTTAGATCACATTCCAGCGTGGACAGGGTTGCAAGCTTTGATCCGAGTCGAGAGCCAACGTCAATTCAAGAAGGGCGGATACCTTTGTTTAGAAACCGAAACTCGCTACTACATGGCCTCTTTCGTTGAGTCTGCAGAGGCATTTGCTCAACGGATACGGGGCTATTGGGGCGTCAAAAACTACATTCCGCAGGTTTGGATCTAATTTTGATCAATTTACGTTTGCCCGAAAATCAAGGATTTCAGCGACTCTGATCTCAATCTTGCCCTGGGTTTGATCTCCCCTTAGGGCTCTCTTGACCCATCAAACTGACTCTTGATCTGGATGTAGAGTGAATTGAGGCCAAGGAGTTGCTCACTGCCTTGCTTCTTAGGCAAGGTAAAGTTAGCACACTTCTGAACAAAGCGCCCGGTTTTAACCCAAAAGTTCAGTGAATTGACTCTACAGCAAAATCTTCTAAAAAATCCTAAACTCTTGGCGTCTGGATGCACGAAACAGCTACTCCTAATGCTTGTGTCAGAAGTTGAAATAGCCCAATAAAATACCAAAAACTCTCTTCCAACCTGCGGAATGTGGGTCAAAACCATGATGATGCCCCCTCCAGAAATAGATCTTCAACTCGAAAACTAATTTTAGGAAATGCCTGTGGTGATATCTTGTCTTTGCCCCTCAAAACCTGAACTTGTTCATAGGAATCCTGAATAGGCTGACAAAAGACTGTGATCTCCTTAGCTCGGATATCTACAACCCAGTACTCACCGATTCCGGCCTGAGCATAAATGGGCATCTTGATCTTTTTATCAACATTCAAACTTGTATCAGCGACCTCTATCACCAGCCAAATATCTTCTGGATAAGGGTGATGGTTTAGATAATCAAATATTGCCCCCTTCGCAATAGTGATATCAGGCTCAGGCTCCGAGTGCTGTTCTCTAAGGGTGATTGGATCTTGAGTAAGCATGTATACATTGTCAGGCAGCTTCTCCCGAAGTTGCTCAGCAATCCAGCGCCCAACAACGATATGAGCAATACCTTTAGGCGATATATGAGACACAATCCCCTCGATGAGTTCGACGTGATCATCTTCGGCAAGCAGACCATTGGCCATTATGTGGTGATAGTCCTCTACGGTCCAGAGGTGAATTTCTTGGAGTTGGACTTTATCTTGAAGTTTCATCCTACAAGCCTCCTACACGTTGATCTAAAGTTGATCTAAATCTGAATTCTGAAGTTGACTCCAATAGTCCCTTTGCTGTTTTTTATCAACCCAGAAGGTGGAAAGTCGCAAGAGATTACCCAGATCTTGAGGAGTAGCTCCCAAAGCCTTGGTTTTCTCCTGTTTAGACTTTTGATTGTCTTGTGCTTTTGGATTGAATGGTTGTGCTCATGCTTCCCAGGCATTGAACCAAGTTAGAAGAGGCTTCTGAATCGGCTGGAGTTCCGCTTTTCGATCCCGGCGAGATAGAATCGTCGCTGTTGCAAGTTCAAAGAGCTTATATTCAGAAACCATACATCGTCGCGGCAGCTCTTCAGCTAAACTGGTAGAGGACAGATCCTAGATCCAAGGTTGATCCTTAGTTTTAGCCAAGTCCACCACGTTTCTAGAAGTGTCCCTTTCATCAGGGCTTCTAGTGTATTGCCTGATGGGTAGATCACTCTGAAACAAAGTCCGTCCTTATCAGGGATCTTCTTGGCTCGGTGCTTCTCCGCTTCCCATCGATTTTCTAGAACAGTCGGTAACTAGATCATGAATTCATTTCAACCCGGTCAGATCGTTAAACATGGTCATGGGGCTGCGGCTCACTATGCTGTGGTGATTGCTGAACATCGAACGGTGGGCTGGACGTCAAGCTCTTGTCTGGAAGTCAAACCGATCGAGAGCTTTGCCTGGGAAATCGTTACTCCGCGTTATGAATCATTTGATCTAGATCAGATCAAGGCCAATATCCGGGAATTCAAGCAATGGTTGGGATCCGATCATCCCCCCCAGTATCATGTGACGGAGTTTAACTGTGAGCATTGGGCAACCCTGATGGTAACAGGTCACAGCTATTCTACTCAGTCAGGATCGTTCAAATTGGGTGCGGTGGAGATGATCGGAGGAGCTATGGTGGTCGCAGGATCTTCAGCAGGAACGGTTGTCTCAGTCGCTGGGATGGTTGGAGCGGCGGCCTCGACTGGAACGGCGATCAGTAGTTTGAGTGGAGCTGCGGCTACGAATGCTGCTTTAGCTTGGCTAGGCGGAGGATCGATTGCGGCAGGAGGTGGCGGGGTTGCGGCAGGTAGCGCGATCTTGGCTGCAGTTTCGACAGGTGGAGCTGTGATTGCTGTTGCTGGGATTGGATTGATCACTAAACAAGTTTGGGACAATCTAGATGAATCGAAGCGTCAGGAACTTATAGCTAAGCTCGATCAGGCAACTCCGGATCAGGTCAAGGTTCTGGTGAATACCACTAGTGAAACGATCCAAACCTTTGTGGCCGAAAAGAGTCAGTGGTTGGGAGATCAGTCTTCAAAACTCGCTGAAGCTGTTCGTGATGCAACTCCAGTAGATTTGAATGATCGATGGCAAGCGTGGGTTGGAAAGGGGCAAGAGACACTTGTGGCCACAGGTGAGATTACCGCTCAGGCTTGGGGCTCCACACAGGAAACCGCATCGGAGTGGATGCACGCTGCAACTCAACAGATTGGCAATTGGATCAGGAGATAGGAGTTTCTTAAAGCTTATCTATCGTGATCAGGTGAGGGTAGCCCGTAACCGTAAGCTGAGTGCTTGGCTGATCTTGAGAACAGTGGCAAATTCACAGATCTCGTGCCAGATCAATCGCTGTCTTGATATCCTGAGCCTGAGTTGAGGGGGTGCCACCCGCAAGCAAGATAACCAGAGTGTTTCCTCGCTGCACGTAATACACCCGATAGCCATGAACTGTTGGCCAGATATGCTAGGTCAAATCCCTCGAACAGATTAATCATCTTAACCACCAGCCCAACTTTGTGTTAGACTATCCCTCTGTCTAAGCTGGGCATTCCCGTCTAAGCTAGGCATCCACGTTACTCAATCCGCACGCTCAATGTGTCGGGTGTCCCAGTTGGGATCCTGTTGAGCGGAGGCTAACCCGAAGGAGATCACGAAATGAGTGTTGTTACATTGCCTCAATTACTGGAGGCGGGCGTTCACTTTGGCCATAAAGCCAGCCGTTGGAATCCTAAGATGCGTCCTTATATTTTCTCGGAGCGCAATGGGATCCATATCATTGATCTAGTTCAAACTGCACAGTATATGAACGAGGCTTACGCCTTCATGCGGGATGCTGCCGATGGGGGGAAGCGTTTTCTGTTTGTGGGGACCAAGCGCCAAGCGGCTGGGATCGTTGCTCAAGAGGCTCGTCGCTGTGGCAGTTATTTCATCAATCAGCGTTGGCTGGGCGGCATGTTGACCAACTGGACCACGATCAAGACTCGGATCGAACATCTCAAAGAGCTAGAAGAGATGGAATCGAGTGGGTTGATGGATCGGTTGCCCAAACAGGAGGCTTCAGCCAAGCGGCGCGAACTTCAGAAGTTAGAGCGCAATCTCGGCGGGATCAAGATGATGCGCAAACTCCCCGATGTGGTGGTGATTGTGGATCAGCGGCGGGAATACAATGCCGTTCAGGAATGCATGAAGTTGGATATCCCCATCGTCTCGCTGCTGGATACCAATTGTGATCCGGATCTGAGCAATTACTTTATCCCCTCCAACGATGACGCGATCCGGGCGATCAAGTTGATTGTCGGGAAGTTGGCGGATGCGATCTATGAGGGGCGTCATGGCCAGCTGGATACGATTGAGGATGAGGAGTATGACTACGAAAGCATGACCGATTATGACGATGAGTACGATGAGGATCTGGAATTCAGCGAAGAGGACACCGAATCGGACAGTTCTGAGGAACAATAGAGACAGAACCAGCACGCTTGGACACATCGCAGAGGACTACTCATGGCAGACATATCCTCCTCTATGGTCAAGGAGCTGCGCGAGAAAACCGGCGCAGGCATGATGGATTGCAAAAAAGCCCTGACCGAAACCAATGGCAACATGGACGAGGCGATCGCTTGGCTGCGCCAAAAGGGGCTGGCCTCCGCTGGCAAAAAGGCAGGCCGGATCGCGTCGGAAGGGTTGGTTGACAGCTATATCCACACAGGCGGTCGCGTGGGTGTGTTGGTCGAGATCAACTGTGAAACCGACTTTGTGGCCCGCCGCGCCGAGTTTAAGGAACTGGTGCGCAACATTGCCATGCAGATCGCAGCCTGCGCCAATGTTGAGTATGTCAGTGTCGATCAGATCCCGCCGGAGGTGATCGAGAAGGAGAAAGGGATCGAGATGGGCCGCGACGATCTGGGCAACAAACCGGAAGCGGTGCGGGAAAAGATCGTGCAGGGGCGGATCGATAAGCGGTTGAAGGAGCTATCGCTGGTAGATCAGCCTTACATCAAGGATCAATCGATCACGGTTGAGGAACTGGTGAAGCAGTCAGTTGCTTTGCTGGGTGAGAATATCCAGATCCGCCGCTTTACCCGGTTTGTGTTGGGTGAAGGGATCGAGAAGCAAGAGCAGGACTTTGCCGCCGAGGTTGCTGCTGCTCAGGCCGGATCTTAAAGATCACTCGGTCGTTGATTTGGGTCGATCCCGTTGCTGCTTCCACCTGAAGTCCATGGCTGATTTTGAGTGTGTTGATCGTTTGTTGATCATGTTGTTCTCTCCAGCATCCAGCTGATTCTAGAAGGCACTACTTATGATGTCGAACCGCCCTAACCGAACTACTCTTTCTGCCGAAGAGCTCCTGAAGCGCTATGCTGCGGGGGAACGCCAGTTTCCCGACGTGATCCTGCGGGAGGGCAATCTCACAGGTGCGAGTCTCCGATCGATTGTGTTGTCCGGATCGGATCTGCGGGGAGCGAAGTTTCGGAATGCCAACTTGATTGAGGCGGATCTGGAACGAGCGAATTTGCGAGGGGCGGATCTGCGGGGAGCGGATCTGCGGGGAGCCAATCTGACTCAGACGGAGCTAGAGGAGGCTTACTTTAACCCCAGTACGTACTTTGATGCAGGATTCGATCCGGTGAATCGAGGTATGGAGATGATGGGTTAAGGTTTTGATCCAATCTCCAAGATCATCAGGGCAGCTCGATCGGGCTGCCTTTGTTTTGGTTCAGCCTAAAGTGGTTATCTAGCAAGGCACTCATAAAGATGATTTCTTGTCAATAGATGTTAAGGTACGCTTACCCTGATGTATCACCCAGGATCGAGCTAGCAATCAGGCCAGATCTCGTAGGTATACAGGCACTGGATCCTTTATCCATCGATGGCATCGGGATCTAGGCCCAACGACCGTAGATAATCCCTAAGTTTCTGATTTACTTGTTGCTCTTGCTCAAGCTGCTGTTCAGCTTGGATCCGTTGCTGCTCTGCTTGTAACCATCGTTGTTCCAAACGTTCTAACTGCCGTGCCATCTTTTCGACCTCCAGTTCGGGGGGGTAATACGGATTCCCATCCTGGTCATACCAAAATAGACAATCATAGGTGACTTGACCTAACTGAATCGATCCCGTGCCAATCCCTAACCCAATCTCGTCTAGCCAAACCGGATCTCCTGGCATCCGCACGTATTGGGATCCTTCTAGTCGATAGACTTCAAAAGCTTCATGGCCCTTCCGTTTTAGAGGAGGTGGAATGTAAACCACGTAGTAGCGCACCCCCATCCGGGCATATTCCTTCTGCTTATCGCCAAATTCGTCGTTGTAGGTCTGAGAGATCATTTCTAGAGCGAGTATAGGTACTTGCCCCTCGTCCCAAACTCGGTAACTGAGACGGCCTGCTGGATCGGGCTGCCGTTCCACGCCTAGAGCCAGAAAGGCGTCAGGGACAATGGGATCTTTAGGGTTGTCTTTGTAGGGGTGGAAAATGGCCATATCGACGCCGAGATACCAATCCAGGCGATGCCCCCATAGGATCAGGAGGGTGCTGAGCAGAAAATTTGGGATTAGATTCTGTTTCTCGTTGTCCACAGGAGTGTCATCTGTATGAATCAGCTCGTCGATCGTGGGCAGGATCTGATGAGGATGCGGTTTTAGCATGGCGGGGTGGGGAGAGCTAGTTGGATTATAACGATGGCTGCAACGGATCCAAGGGTTAGCGGATCGATATGACTCACTCCAGCAGGATCCGCGTCTTTCCTCTCTGCGGATTGACTGGAGCTTCCCGAATAAACATGAATCCTCTAGGATCAGACCGAGTTTTTGTGCCATCCTACAAAGATTCTTAGATCAAACTGAACCGAAGCGATCATGCACTGGTGGAAACGACTGCGCCGTAACCGTTTGGCCCAAGTGGGAACCCTGATCCTCTTGATCCTTTATACAGGGTCGATCCTGGCCGAGTTTGTGGCCCCTTATGATCCCCTCGCCGTTCAGGCCGAAGGATCTCTGCTACCTCCGACGGCCATCTACTGGCGCAGCGAAACTGGGGCATGGATCGGCCCCCATGTTTATCCCACCCGCCAAGGACCTGTCGATCTGGACACCGGAGAGCGTTCTTTGATCGTGGATCGGAGTCAACCTGCTGGGATCCGTTTGTTGGTTAAAGCAGGATCCTATCAATGGTTCAACCTGATCCCCAGCGATCGGCATCTCTTGGGCACTGTTTGGCTAGATCCCCCCGCCAACGAAACCCCTGATATAGATCCCCCGCCTTTGAATCTCCTAGGTACCGATAATCTAGGGCGAGACACCTTCAGTCGGTTGATCCACGGTGGTCGGATCAGTTTATTTGTCGGCGTAGTCGGGATCTTGGTGTCATTTCCCCTCGGCCTCGTGATCGGTGGGATCTCCGGCTTTTTTGGGGGTTGGATCGATGGCGGGATCATGCGGTTGACTGAAGTCTTAATGTCAATCCCGTCACTCTATTTGCTCGTTTCGCTAGCCGCCGTCCTACAGATCAATCCCTTAACAGGTGTCCCTTTTTCTAACCCAGAACGGTTTTTGATCATCATTGTGATCACCTCCTTGATCAACTGGGCCGGGTTAGCGCGAGTGATCCGGGGACAAGTCTTGTCATTGCGGGAGCGCGATTATGTTCAGGCCGCACGAGTGGCAGGAGCCCGACCCCTCTACATCTTGATCCGGCATGTCCTCCCTCAAACGGCCACCTATGTTGTAATCTCAGCCACCTTAGCGATCCCAGGTTTCATTCTGGCGGAATCGATCCTCAGTTTGATCGGCTTGGGCATTCAGCAACCGGATCCATCTTGGGGAAACATGCTCTCCTTAGCCACCAATGCCTCGATCATGGTGCTCCAACCATGGTTAGTGCTAGCCCCCGCAGTCCTGGTAATCCTTGCGTCTCTCTCCTTCAATCTTCTGGGCGATGGCTTACGAGATGCCCTGGATCCCCGTGAAAGCTCTGCTGATTCTTCACATCGAACGATCTAGCTTGCAGATGTAACGGACTTGTAGAGGTCTGGGGTGACTGATCTCTGAGCAAGACAATCAGATCAAAATCTATATCAGTTTTGTCTCCAGACTTCTCAATCCACCTAAAATGATTGCTTGTTCCTCGGTGTCATCGATCATGGTACTGCAGTCGGTTTTATCCAGTATTCTAAAGATGAGAGTGACGAATACCCTAGCTTGTACGTATGCAGAACCTCAGCTAAGATCGATAGATCAACTAGTGAGATCGATAGATCAATTAGCCTGTTCCTAAGAAGACATTATCTGAGTAAAAGTCATCATCTGAGTAAAGTCATCAATAGTTAGAGAGCAGCTACTGGACTAGCCTTGGAGGTAGCAGTCATCATCCTAAACCTGCTTTACGATACTACCTTAACTGACTCTAGATCCCAACCTGATCCGGATCGATTCTGCTGCAAGCCGGGATCAACCCCTACGAAGCCGCAGTTGTTGCATCTTTCCAGATCTCGTGATATTCTTCATTCACTTCTGGGGACTCTTTTTCTAGAGCCCACACCGTTTGACCACAAACAGGGCTGAGGTTGATCACACTCATGGTACAAACCTATCAGGAATTGGTTGGCAACGATCCGACTCGTTATCACAGGCAAATGATGTTGAATGGCTGGGGAGAAGCGGGCCAGCTCAACCTCAAAAATGCAACGGTTTTTGTTGCTGGTGCCGGTGGATTGGGGAGTCCTGCCTCGATCTATCTCGCCGTAGCTGGGGTCGGCAAGATCCGGATCTGCGACTTTGATCAAATCGAGCTCAGCAATCTCAACCGCCAAATTTTGCATCAGGATCGATCGGTGGGAGAGAAAAAAGTAGCCTCAGCAGCAGCAACCCTCCGTGGACTGAATCCTGATATTGAGATCGAAGCGATTGAGCAAAAGATCGAAGCAGATAATGTTGATGATCTGGTGGGAGATAGTGCGATCATTGTGGATTGTATGGATAATTTTCCCACGCGCTACTTACTAAATCGATCAGCCTTTAGCAAGCAGATCCCCTATGTTTTTGCAGCCGTTTGGGGATTGACAGGCTATCTAACCTTTATCCATGCTCCCGAAACCCCTTGTCTGCAGTGCATCTTTCCGGAAGCACCACCCAAAGAAATGTTTCCGGTTGCTGGCGTAGCCCCTGGTGTGATGGGCACCCTAGAAGCCTTGGAAGCGATCAAATTCTTGAGTGGTGTTGGTGAAAATATTAAAAATCGACTACTCTATTGGGATGGTAGCCGGATGGATTTTAACTATCTGGGGATCCGCAAGGACAAAGACTGTCCCGTCTGCGGCGATCCTCATTAGCCACCTCCGCCGAATTTGGATTTCTCCTGATCGTGATTGATCCTCCCGCCCGATCTGCATGACTAACCCTACTGCCCTGGCCGACACGATCGTAGCCATCGCCACAGCCGTGGTACCTGGACAAGGGAGTGTGGGGATCGTGCGCCTCTCTGGATCTCAGTCGCTGGCGATTGCTCAACGGATCTTTTATCCCGCAGGCCGACAGCAGTGGCAAAGTCATCGGTTGATCTATGGCAAGATCCGGGCAGCAACGGGACAGATTATTGATGAAGCTCTATCAGTCTGGATGCAAGCGCCGCGATCCTACACACGTGAGGACGTGGTTGAGTTGCACTGTCATGGCGGGATCATGGCCGTTCAGTCAACCTTGCAACTGTGTCTGCAGCAGGGCGCACGACTGGCAGATCCTGGAGAATTTACGCTACGAGCCTTTTTACATGGCCGCATCGATCTCACCCAGGCTGAAAGTATTGCCGATCTGGTCAATGCCTATTCACCTCAAGCCGCCCAAGTCGCTCTAGCTGGGCTACAAGGCAAACTGGCTGAACCGATCCGTCAGTTGCGTGAACGATCCTTGAATTTGTTAGCAGAGATCGAAGCCCGGATCGATTTTGAAGAGGATCTCCCCCCGTTAGATCGGCTGGAATGGCTGGGGGAATTGAACCAGATTGAAACGGAGATCACGCAACTCCTAGCCACAGCTGAGCGGGGAACCCTCCTCCGTCAAGGACTTAACGTCGCGATCATCGGCCAACCCAACGTGGGGAAGTCTAGCCTCCTGAATGCCTGGAGTGGCCAAGATCGAGCTATTGTGACTGATCTCCCTGGAACTACACGAGATGTTGTCGAATCTCAACTCGTTGTCCGTGGAATCCCGGTCCAGTTACTCGATACAGCTGGGATCCGTCAAACGGAGGATGTCGTTGAAAAGTTAGGAGTTGAACGATCTTACCGCTTAGCCCAAGAAGCCGATCTCTTAGTCCTGGTTATCTCTGCGACCGTAGGTTGGACTGATGCGGAAGATGCGATCCTGGCTGCTATTGAACGAGGATCAACCGCAGCCGCTAAGCCCCGTCCTATGATTGCTGTGATTAACAAAATTGATCTAGCGCCTGCCCTAGCCGTCCAGATCCCCGATCGGATCCAGTTCGTGGTGGAAGCGGTTGCCAGTACAGGCCAAGGTCTTTCAGAGTTAGAAGCTGCGGTGGAACAAATCGCCTACCAGGGCCACATTCAACCAGACCCAGGATCCGAGATTGCGATCAATCAGCGCCAACAGGCAGCCCTACTACGAGCCCAAGTCAGTCTTGCTCAGGTCAGGGAAGCCGTTAACCAGGATCTACCCCTTGATTTTTGGACGATTGATCTCCGGGCCGCAATCCAATCTCTGGGAGAGATCACTGGAGATGAAATCACGGAATCTATGCTTGATCGGATCTTTAGCCGTTTCTGCATTGGAAAATAGAAGATCCCCACCTGTGGCGGCGGTAGGCAGGTCGGGAAAAGACCATTCGATCT
>CAZONZ010000016.1:0-3643 GCA_964581005.1 uncultured bacterium | reverse complement strand
CTTCTGGGCGGCGATGCACCAGAGTGGCGCTGGATTGATCTGTAGGAACCACCAGCAGATCGCTGATATTGACATGAGCGGGCCGAGTTGCACAAAACAACACGATCTCGGCAATATCCTGACCTGTCAGGGCTGTTAACCCTTTATAGACATTGGCTGCTCGCAGATGATCACCCCGAAACCGCACCTCGCTAAACTCTGTTTCAACCAGCCCTGGATCAATACAGCTCACTCGAATG
Source organism: uncultured bacterium (assembly GCA_964581005.1). Lineage (GTDB taxonomy): Bacteria > Cyanobacteriota > Cyanobacteriia > Thermostichales > Thermostichaceae > CAZONZ01. Next base: position 3,404 of record CAZONZ010000016.1, on the reverse strand, counting down.
GGTGTGCCCAAGAGATCGAGTTTCATCCCTTCTGAGAGAGCTCTAACAGCAGCTTTGGTTGCACAGTAGACATTGCCATTTGGATAGGTTTGCCAGCCTGCGATCGATCCGATATTGATCACATGACCGCGACCGCGACTGACCATCCCCGGCACAATCTGGCGGCTCACGTAGAGAAGCCCTTTAATATTGGTATCGATCATTTCTTCCCAGTCCTGGATCTCACCTTCATGCAGTTTATCCAGACCCCGACTTAAGCCTGCGTTGTTGATCAAGATGTCAATGGCAGCGAGATCAGCGGGGAGATCACTCAGAACCGTTTTGACTTGTAACGGATCTTGAACATCCAAAGCCAGAAGATGGGGATGGCAGTGAAAGGCTTGTTCGAGATCGGTGGCCAGTTGTTGGAGCCGATGTTGGCGGCGAGCAGCTAGGATCAGTTTCGCTCCAGCTTCAGCAAAGACTAAGGCACAGGCTGCCCCAATCCCACTGCTAGCTCCTGTAATCAAAACGGTCTGATCTGCGACTGAGTTCATAAAACCTGATCGATTGCGATTCCCAACCATTTTAAAATACAGATCCTCTGACCCATAGGGTAGATCCATGACACTAGCCCCCTCTCCATTCACCCACTTACTCCCGGATCACACTCAACTTCCAGAGTCTGATGGCAGCTTCGTGAAGAATTTTCAGGAACACCCCCAAAGTCTTTTGTTGACGAGTTCCATTTATCCTGTTCTGAATACGATTCACCCGGATGGGCAGTATGCAATTGGTCAAGACTGCGGGATTTACTGGCAACTGACCGATCCACCAGAGCGAGGTGCGGAAGCTCCCGATTGGTTCTATGTGCCCCATGTGCCTCCGTTGGTGAATGGAAAACGGCGTCGATCTTACGTCCTTTGGAAAGAGCGAGTGATTCCCCTGATTGCGATCGAGTTTGCGTCTGGGGATGGATCGGAAGAACGAGACTCCAGAGCAACTCTAGAGGGAGATTCAGAGAAAGCAGGCAAATTCTGGGTCTATGAACAAGCCATTCAGATCCCGTTTTACGCGATCTATGAGGTTGAGAAGGCTGCTGTAGAAGTGTACGAACGGATCGGGGGCCGCTATCGTCGTTGTCAAGCCAACAACCGAGGTCATTATCCCATCCCCCCATTGCAGGTGGAGTTGGGGATTTGGCAGGGAGAGTTCATGAATCAACCCTTACCCTGGCTGCGGTGGTGGGATCATCAGGGTAATCTGTTGTTGACCGGAGATGAACGGGCTGAGCGACTAGCGGCCAAGCTGAGAGAACTGGGTATCGATCCTAACGATGTCTAGAAACCCTCTTGGATCCAGTGGATCCTGAAGTTCCTTTGGGTCGATTGATCCATGCCCCATTTTGGAGGACAATTATTAAGACATCTTAAAGCGTCGGGGAGTAAGCTTGATCGTGGGCTATTGGGCTCCGGAGCTCACTAGAGATGTTGGCAGTTTCCCCAGAGGGCTAGGATCATGCATGTCGAGTTTACAACCGAAGTTCAACGCCGTTTGTTGGGTGGATCGTTAGTGTTGTCAGCCTCGGAGCGGGCCATGGTGTGGCGAGCTCAGACGGGAACCTGGCTACGGCAGGAGCAATACGCCCCTGAACCCGTGCGACCCCTGATTCGAGAAGCAGTTGAGTTGATCTTCCAAGCCGCCTTTCTTGTGGAACAAGGGTTAGAGGAATCCCCCGCCTTTGCTCGCACCACCGATCGACTCTTTGCCGTCTCGCATCAGATCGGGGAATGGGTGCCTTAAGGCTTTGATACAGGAACTCGATCATCAGGCGACCTCAAGTCCTAGAATTGGAAAGTCGATCTGTTGATGAGAGTCATATTCATGCCTGCTGAGGAGACCTCCCACCCTACTGAACCTATCCATGAACCCCCCATCATTGAACTGGACGATGATCGTGTTGATGCTGAACTCTCGGATCCAGCCCAGATGCAGCGCTACGAATGTGGTGTGTGTGGGTATGTCTATGAGCCCAGCAAAGGGGATCAACAAGCTCACATTCCGGCTGGAGTTCCCTTTGAAGAGTTACCCAAATCATGGAAATGCCCTGTCTGTAGTGCCTCCCAGGAGCAATTTGAGGCGATCGGGGCCAAAGGCAAGCCTTCTGGGTTTCAGGAAAATCTGGGCTACGGCATTGGGGTCAATCTGTTAACTCCAGCTCAGAAAAATATCTTGATCTTTGCAGGGTTAGCACTAGGCTTTCTTTTCCTGATGAGCTTCTACTTTGTGGAATAGCTTTAAGGCTTTGATCTCAATGGTTTGATCACAGGGGTTTGATGACTATGATGCGCGTCTTGATGATTATTGTTGTTTCGATTTTGCTCATGGCAGCCAGGATGCCCAGGATGCAGGCTGTTCCCTGGCAAGTGGTTGATCTGCCAACGGACCACACCTTGCTTGATATTGCCTTTACGGACACCGATCCTGCTCATGGCTGGATTGTAGGCGACAAAAGCACGTTGCTTGAAAGCCGTGATGCGGGGATCAACTGGGAGCTCCGGGATCTGCAAAACAGCACTTCGGATTACTTTTTAACTTCGATCAGTTTCAGTGGGGCAGAAGGTTGGATCGTGGGTCAGCCGAAGGTCATGCTCCATACCGAAGATGAAGGGACACAGTGGTCCCAGATCCTGCTGAGTGAGAAGTTGCCAGGAGATCCACTCCGGATTGAAGCCTTAGGTCCCCAGAGGGCTGAACTCGTCACCAATATCGGTGCGATCTACCAGACCGAGGATGGCGGCAAAACCTGGAAGGCGATGGTTGATGATGCGGTTGGGGTTTTCAAAAACATCAGTCGTCGTCAGGATGGAGCCTACCTTGGAGTCTCGTCACGGGGCAGCTTCTACTTCCTCCGTCCCCCTGGATCTCGACAATGGCAACCCTTCAACCGCGATACCTCTCGCCGGATCCAGAATATGGGATTTGGTCCTGACGGCAAGGCATGGAAACTCAACCAAGGCGCAGAAATTGCCTTCACCGATCAGGTTGAATCTGGTGAATGGGACAAACCGATCCGACCCGGTCGTGCGCTCAGTTTTGGTTATCTGAGTGCAGCGTTTCAAGATGATCACAACATCTGGGTTGTGGGGGGGAGTGCTTTACTGCTGCATAGTCCCGATCAAGGGCAAACCTGGGAAGAAGCTCGTTTGGGCAAGATCCCTGCCAATTTCTATACCATTGAGTTCATGTCTCCTGATCAAGGCTTCATTCTAGGCCAACGAGGGGCTCTACTTCGTTATGTGAGTACAGGTCAGGATTAGAACGGATCTCAGCGTTTCAATAGCAGGAGCCCCACAAAGATCACGAGCAGTAGCGCTTCCGTGCCCAGCAAACCCGCGATCGTCTGCCGTTGCTCTAGGGTGAAG
>CAZONZ010000015.1:0-20263 GCA_964581005.1 uncultured bacterium | reverse complement strand
CCTACTCTGGGGGTTGCCCCACGGAAACCTAGCTCGGTGCCAGGATTATACTTGATGATCCCTCAGGGGAAAGGAATCGGAGGCTTCGTGAACGTTCACAGCTTCCGATTCTTTTTATGGGGCTTCTTCTGGGGCTTCTGGGAAGAGCTATGATTGGCTTAGGTAATTGTGTTGTGATTGAGTTGTGAAAAATGTCTGAGGATTCACTTCATTCTTTCTCTTCTGGAAGTAACGATGATGTTGCTGAGTTTTCTTGTTTGACAGAGGAACTTGAAAACTATCTTTATGTGCACGGGTTTGCTGGAGAATGTAGTCTTGGGGCGTTGAGTGTTCCACCTGCAAACCCGATGGATCCACCAGGGGCAACATTGGATGCCCTTGTGCAGTACTGGTTGCAGATGGATCGGCGGCGATATTCTGGCTTGCCCTTTTTTGTCAGGAAAGCTAAGGTTCAGGCTGCTTATGAGCGGGAACGACAGGCGATTGAACAAGATCATATTATTGATCTGAAACCTCCCTATACTCGGCAAACGGTTGAAGATATCCGGCGTTTGTTTGAGTTGATGGATGCTTATGATCGGATCATGGGTATTCAGAATCGGGTCCGGCGTTTGTTGAAGTCTCATGTGACGCAACACTTGACTTCAAATGAGTGAATGAAATTTGTTTCTCTGAACTGGGTCCAGATGGGAATGCCTCAAGAAGGCTAGAACTATGATTGCTTTTCTTGTGGGGACTGTTGCTGCGATCGAGACTGGGGAGAAGGGGGCGTTGATCCTGAATGTCCAGGGAGTGGGGTATCGGGTGCGGGTTCCGGATCGGTTGCTAAGGGCTATCCCAGGCATTGGGGCGGAAGTGCAGGTGTTTACTCAGCTTTTGGTTCGGGATACTGAGATTCTGCTGTATGGGTTTGGGACAGCGGCGGAGCGAGAGGTGTTTGGGGAATTGATCAAGGTTTCTGGAGTGGGGCCTGCGTTGGGAATTGCTTTGTTGAATCAGATGGAATTGACAGATCTTGTTCAGGCAATTGTGTCAAACAATATTCGAGTGCTCACGTTGACGCCGGGGATCGGGGCAAAAACGGCTCAGAGGCTTGCGTTGGAACTAAAGGCGAAATTAGCAGCTTGGCGGCAGCAGGCTGGACTGGCAGCAACTCCAGTAGGAGGGCCTTCACCAACGATTCGGGAAGAAGTAGAGATGTCGTTGTTGGCGTTGGGGTATACTCCCTTGGAGATTTCTCAGGCGCTTCAGGCGATTGGATCTGCGGTGGATTCGGACAGTACTGAAGATTGGCTGCGAGCTGCTATTGTTTACCTCAGTTCTTCCTAATTGCTAGATCCTTCTAGTGAGTGGGGATATGGATTAGAGTCAGTGATGTCAGGGATGGCGAGATCACAGATCATGCGTCGGGTTGCAGTTTTGGGTGGTACATTTAATCCTGTTCACTGTGGACACTTGATCATGGCGGATCAGGCGTTGCATCAGTTTGAGTTGGATGAGGTGCTCTGGATCCCGGCGGGGCAGCCTCCCCATAAGGAGGTGGCACTAGGGGTCAGTGCTACAGATCGATTGGAAATGGTGAAGTTGGCGATTGCGGGTCATTCTCGATTTCGGTGGTCGGATCTGGAAATTCAGCGGCAGGGGTATTCCTATACAGTTGAGACGATGGAACATTTAGTTGAGACGGTTCCGGAGACTCAGTGGTTCTGGATCATTGGGGCGGATGCGTTGCAAGATCTGCCGAGTTGGTATCAGGTTGAGCAGTTGATTGAGCTGTGTGATTGGATCGTGGCTCCACGGGTCGGAAATGTGACACCTACTGAGTTGGTAGCGAATGTTCAGCGGCAGTTGCCGATCCAAGCCGAGATCTTGGATGCTCCGTATATTGAAATTTCATCTACATTTCTCCGGGATCGGGTTAAACATAAGGGATCGATTCGCTATCTAGTGCCACCAGCGGTTGAAGAGTATATCCAAATACATGGACTTTATTCATCTTGAGGGTACTCTTCCCAAAGTTGTGTGTGTTGGCGGAGACTGAGGAACTTGCCGTAGCTCAGGATCAGGTGATCTAAGACGGGGATGTTAAGGATCTGGCCGGACTGAAGCATTTGGCGGGTAAGGCTGATGTCGTCAGGACTGGGATCGAGGCTGCCGGAGGGATGGTTGTGGGCAATCAGGATCCGGGTGGCTCCTTGACGAATGGCGGTTTTGAAGGTCTCACGGGGATGGGAGAGGGTCTCGGTGGCGGTGCCTTTGGTGGCGATCGATTGGCCGATGAGACGGTGTTTGATGTCTAGGAGGATCACTCCGAAGTGCTCTTGGGATTCCCAACTCATTTCGCTGCTGAGGACTGAGGCGGCGATTTCAGGGGAGTCGATCACGGTGCCGTCGCTGGGTCGGGCTAGAAAGATCCGTCGTCCGAGTTCGATGGCGGCGAGGATTGTGGTGGCTTTGGCGGGTCCAACTCCGTCGATTTGCATGAGTTCGCCTGGGCCAGCGTCTCGTAACATTTTGAGGGGATCAGCCCCATTTTTGCCCAATTCGGAGAGGATCAGCTGTCCCAAGCCTACGGCTGAGAGTTTGCCAGGACCTTGACCTGTGCCGAGTAGGATCGCTAGTAACTCTGCATTCGCTAGATACCGAGATCCTTGAGCCAGTAAGCGCTCACGCGGTCGATCCTGAGTTGGAATATCCGCCATTCGTAATGAATAGATTGCCATCTTGCTCCGGATTTAGATTTGTGATCATATTGTCCTATCTATCTTTTCAATTTTGACAGTTAATTCTCTTAGAGAGCCTTAGAATATGCTTGATTCTAGGATGGCTTGAGATCCATTGGGGAAAGGTTGAGGTTAGTGATGCTATCTGAATACATCTGAGCAGCGATGCACAGAGCTCATGACGAGATCCTGGAAGAGGATCGATCCTTTTACGGTAAGATTCCTGGCCTTTAAGGGGTCTATGCAACGCACCCACATTGGAACAATGCCAAGAAGCCTTACTATTCAACTGGAGTTACGCAGTTGGTCAGAGGCCATAGAGAGGGCAGGCCAGATACGCTCGAATCGCCTCTCGAACAATACCGACTTTCGCCGCAAACCAGCTGATCCCGGTCCGATAAGCATTCACTTCCAACCGCAGGAAGGCTCGAATCGCCAAACCAATAGGATTGCGTTGCCCTCGACCACTTCTGACCTGACAGCGCTCCACTCCACATTGTTGTTTCAATCCCCGGTGATAGGTCTCGATCCGACTCGCATAATCCCCAATCTTGATTCGTCTTAACTCTGTCATCTCTAAATCGTTGGTGGCCCAGTAGTCAATGCTGCCGTCTGGAGCTGCTATCTTGAATCCTAAAATCCATCCATATCCTTTGAGATGAACTCGGTTTCCTTTCTCACTCAAGTCAACTTCATGTAGATGCCGATTCCCCTGACCATCCGGGTTCACCAGTCGATTGCACTTCAATCGGGTCAGCCATTTTAACCCCAGCTGATGCAGACATTTGAGGTTTTCCAAGCTGCTATACCAGCTGTCAAAGGCAACATACTCTGGTCGAAATCCTCGCTCATGAGCTCTCCTGATCATCTGACGAAAGTGATCATTTTTGGTCAGGCCATCTACCTGGGGGGGCGACACGTAACCCAGAAAGCTTGCACAGCAAGGGATAGGGGCTTCTCAGGGGGATAAAAAAATGCTAGGATGTAACGAATTACTCCTAGCAACACTTAGATCGATCCCATCTTACCTTGATTCCTACCTCTCTGCCAAACTCAACCCTCGCGAATTCCTCCTGGTCCAGCTCCTCCTCCGCCTCCTGCAAACCCTACAGCAGGTTCGTCTCGATCAACTCGCTCAGCATCTTCCTTTACCTATCTTGGTCAACAGTCGGCGACGTAAACTGCAACGCTTCCTCTCTCTTCCCCATTGGACTGTCCAAAATATCTGGTGGCCTCTTCTTCTCCAACGACTACAACAGCAGTTTCGGCCTAACTCCTTGCTCTATTTAGTCATTGATAGAACTCAATGGGGTCACATAAACCTCCTGGTGGTTAGCCTCGTCTATCGTCATCGAGGTATTCCGATTCATTTTCAGCTTTTGGGCAAGAAAGGCAGCAGTAACTATCAGGAGCAAGTTACCTTTCTAGAGCCCGTCATCCATCTGCTCAAGGATTACAGGATTGCGCTCCTGGGAGACCGAGAATTCTGTGGAGTCGATCTGGCAAAGTGGCTTGGAGAAAGGAAATCTTACATTGCTTTGCGTCTCAAAAAGAATGAATATATTGAGATGCCAGATGCAGAGAAGAGGCAGTTATCTCAACTGGGTCTCAAAACCGGGGAGAAGAGGTTTTTAAAAAGAGTGAAGGTGACAGAGAGTAAAGGATTTGGCCCCATCAATGTGGCAGCCTATCATAAGCGCCACTACCGGGGACGCGGTCCTAAGGAAGCCTGGTACATCATGAGTAATCTGCCAGAGATCGACGAAGTGTTGTTGAGGTATGCCATGAGGATGAGTATCGAGGAAATGTTCAGAGACTGGAAGAGAGGAGGATATGACATCGAGGGAACAAAGCTGGAAGGAAAACGGTTTATCTCCCTGATGATCTTGGTATCACTGGCATATTATATGGCGATCCTAAAAGGGGAGAAGGTGGAGCATCAAAACACTCAGGAATATGTAGTGAGGTCGGAAGAGCTAGGTCGGAAAACCCGTCGGCACAGTGCCTTCAGCAAGGGTATATCAGCTTGCCACCTCATGTATCTGGAGGAGTCATATCGAGATCTAGTGATGAAATACATATCGCTGATCCCGGAAAAGCTGTCCTTTTACAAGAGGGGTCTAAGGGCTATGAGGCTTGTGGCAGCTAGATCCTAGCCTCTGTGTCGCCCCTCCAGCAACGCCGAGCATTGAGGTTACTTTCTGGGGACATCTCTTGCAGGATCCCGTCAACTAACTCGTAGTAGAGATCAGTGCCATCGTCATAATTGAGATACTCTTCAGCGGTGAGCAACCGATGGGGGAGCTGAATATTAGATATGGATTCTGATCCTTAATCCTGAACGATAGAAAAGTGGGTGCGATCTGTCCACTCATCCTCGAATGACAAGCATAGCCGATCTTTGTCTAGATCCACTTTCGCAAAGGATCAAGGCTGGATCGTGTTCACTCCTGCAAACAGTCCAGCCCCAGATCCTATGATCCACAACGAGTTCAGCTTAGTGGAGGAAAGGGAGGAATCCGAGCCAGTAACCCTCGTTTCATCCCTTCGGGTCGCTCAGTCCACCCCATCAATCCATCTGCTTTTTGATAGTAGAGTTCAGCACATTCCAGCAGATCCGAAACGATCGAGTCTGATTCTGGATCACTAGGTTTCAAATGCCCAAACAGAAAGGTATGCTTACCAGGGGCTGTGAAGGCAACTGTGCAAGGCTGGCTACAGGCACTCATACAGGCGACAGGCTCGATCCGAAAGACATCTTTCAAGGCCCAGTCAACTTGAGCCGCTTGGATCTCCTCCAGCAACCGCTCTCCCTGACTACGACCCACGCGCTTGCCATCCTGCCAGGTACTTGCACAAGTCGTACAAACAAACAACGTATGGTGCGAGTTCATGATCTTGATCTCCTTCACGTCTCAGTGTGCTAATCGTCTCAAGAGCCCATGATCTCAGGGGTCAACACCCAATCAAGATCTGGATCCTCAATGATCTAGAACGTCGATCCCAGTCCCAAGCGTACTTGACTCCCTACACCCGGAAAGCCTGGAAACACTTGATACTGTTCATCAAACAGATTCTCTACACTCGCACTCAACACCCACTGCGCATAGATCGGGATCCGCACGTTGAGATCCACGGTGGTATAGCTGGGAAGCCTTTCCGTATTGGCATTATCGACAAAACGCTCACTGATCTGGTGCAGCAGGATCCCTGCATAAAATCCTTGCGGCGATTCGTAAGCGATCCCAACATTGAAACTATCTGCCCCAATGAAAGCTAACTCCTGCCCAATCTCAGCAGAATTTTGAGATTCCCGAATCCGAGGATCATTCAGAGTGTAGTTCGCAAACCCAAACCAGTTTTCCGCCAACTGCCAAGTCAACGAAGCTTCTAAACCCTCTGCCTGAACCCGGCCAATGTTGACATAAGTACTCGGATCCCCAAACTCAAACGCAATCTGATCCTCAATCTCATTCCAGTAGTAGGTCAACTGCAGCAGACCCTGATCCCCCAGCTGCTGATCGATGCCGACATCCAAACTATTCCCTCGCTCCGGCTTCAGATCCCGATTGCCCTCAACATTAAAGGATGCAAGCCCTTCCAAATTAACGATCAATGGAGCTCGAAAACTGCGGGCATAGTTGGCTCGTACAACAGTTGAATCTCCCACAGCCCAACGCACACCTGCACTCGGAGAGGTTACCGATCCATTCACCAAACTGCTCAGATCCTGCCGCAACCCCAAATTTAGCTGCACCTCGCGTGAGAAATAGATTTCATAACTCGCAAACAAAGCCCCTTGACTGATCTCGCCGTCATAGTTCGTGGTTGAGGTTTCAGTGCTGTAGTCAAACGTGGTATTGGTTGCAGACACTCTGCGGTAATCCAACCCGTAGGTTACATTTTGACGAGGGGTGATCTGCCAATCGTGCTGCAACTGGAGCCCAAAGGCGGTTCGATCAATATCATCCAGTGTGCCAAAAGTCGATGGATCGGGGTTATTGAACTCCTGCTGAAGCACATCAACATACAAACGGGCGGTCAATTGGGAATCGAACCCTTGCCCCAGTTGGGTTTGATAGCTCAGATCATTTAACCAGCTTTGGGTATTTTGCTGAGCTAGTGGCGTTAAGGTGTTGAACTCACCCAACGATCCTGGGATCGAAACTCCGCCAGGGATCCCTAGATCCTTGGTCAAGTAAAGACTGCTGAAGGTCAATCGCTCTCGATCCCCTAACTCCCAGTTCAATTTCAGATTGAGATTGTTGTAGAGCACCTCTGCATTCTCACGGGTAGCCTCCAGATCAATGGAGTCAATCCGAAACCGAAAATCATTCTCCGCCTCGATCCGCTTATACCCTAACACCCAGCCCAACGGCTCAGACTGCCCCCGCCATTCCACCTCTTGCTGATCCAATCCAAAGCTACCCGCCTCCAACTGTAGATTGAATTCCGGCCTCCCCCCTGGATCCCGACTCACAATATTGATCACGCCCCCGATCGCATCTGATCCGTAAAGCGCCGATCCTCCTCCCGGAATCACTTCAACTCGTTCAACCGCATTCGTCGTAATTTCCGAGAGATCAAATCCACCGAAAAAGCCAATATCATTGATCGGACGCCCATCCAGCAAAATCAAGACCTGAGCGGAATTAGCTCCCCGCATAAACTGACTACTGAGTGCTCCCAATTGACCCCCGGCAGTCCCATCACTGATCAGACCGGGCAAAAACGTCAATGCCTCTTGAACCGTTCGGGCTCCTTGAGCTTCGATCTGATCACGAGTGATCACGTAGGCAGGCCGACTCGTTTCCCCCAGCGTCCCCTCACGCCGAAACGGAGCATACAGAGGTTGCCGCAATAGCTCCTCCGTTAATGAAATATCCAATAGGGGAATGGCTTCGATCTCTGGATCCCTTTCTGGATCCGTTCCCTCCGTGGGTGCTGCCTGAGCCAGAGTTGACGATGGAGCGATCCTGACTTGACTGGGATTGGAATCAGTATTTGAAAGCCTGGGTGAAACAGGAGCAGCTAGCAGATCCGCATCAGTGGAATAGCTTGGGAATGATTCTTTGGATCGAGACTGAGCGTGGATCGGTGAACAAACAAATAAACCGAGGGCCAGAGTGCCCCCCAATAGAATATAAACCCTCATCCGTACCTCGCAGATGACTATGAACGGGACTTGATGAGCTACTGGCGGGCATTCTGACTGAGAGATTCTGACCAATGGCTCGAAATCTCATCACAGCTGCGGGACAGTGTCGGACTCGCACCGATCTTTCCCCATTCTTCTGGCGGCTGATCCCCACCAGAACCTAATAGCTTGGATTAATCCTACACCAGAATCTCGGAGCTGATCTCACTCCAGACAAGCTTCTAACTGTCGCCGGAGGGATTCAGTATCCAAATGCTTCCCGATCAGAACTAGCTGATTTTTGGGAGATCCAGGCCATGAGTCATGATCAAGTGTGTAACGACGACCACTGAGATGGAAGATATGCCGATCTGGGCTTTCTACAAACCAAAGCAAGCCTTTCGCCCGAAACACAGCTTCGGGTAGCTCATTCAAGAAGGATTGGAAGGCATCCACCGCAAAGGGACGATCACATTCAAAGGCGAGTGAGTTAAACCCTTCGATCTCCATGTGATTGTGGGAAGCATGGTCATGATCGTGGTCATGGTCATGATGATGATGATGATCATGATCGTGGTGGTGATGATCATGGTGGTCGTGAGCGTGATGATCGGGGTCGTGGTGATGGTGATCATGATGGTCGTGAGCGTGATGATCGTGATCATGTCCGTGATGGTGATCGTGATCGGAGGAATGAGTGGAGTGATCCTGGAACTGTTCGAGCTCGAATAGATCCGTGTCAAGAATTAGCTCCAAGGGGATTTTGCTCTTGGTGGATCGGAGAATGTGAGCTCCCTCTTTGATCTGCCGGATCCGGTTTTCTAGGCGATGGAGTTCCGCTTCAGGGACCAGATCGGTTTTATTCAGTACGATCACATCTCCATAGGCAATTTGACTGTAGGCGATCTCGCTACTGAAGAGATCCGGGGCAAAGTTGCTGGCATCCACCAGGGTCACGATCGAGTCCAGTCGGATTAGATCTCGTAGATCAGGACCGAGGAAGGTTAGCGCGACAGGCAGTGGATCGGCTAATCCAGTGGTTTCCACGACCAGGTAATCCAATGTATTGGAGCGCTCTAGCAGCTGCATCACGCTATCAGCAATGTCATCCCGGATCGTGCAGCAGATGCATCCATTGCTGAGTTCAAGCAAATTCTCTTCAGTGGAGACGATCAATTCAGAATCGATCCCAATCTCACCAAACTCATTAACCAGGACCGCCGTCCGCATGCCCTGCTGATTCGAGAGAATGTGGTTGAGCAGCGTGGTTTTGCCACTGCCCAGAAATCCGGTAATGATCGTTACAGGTAAGCCCCGCTTGGGTACTGTCATGCTGCTCGTCATAGCGATCTCGATCGGTTAAGTGGACTTTTCCACTCTAGCGCCTTCCGCTCGATCTTATGGCTGACGTGCTGACGTGCTCCTCTCAGCTTTCGATCTCTTTCTCCTTAGTTCTCAATCGATTCCAGGATCATGAGAGCAGCTTGATCTCGCCGGATCGGCTGCACCATTCCCACTAATCTGTTCTACTGAGGTGAGGGATCGCTAATGAGGGATCGCTAAAAGTTGTACAGCTTTGGGAAAGCAGTGGGTATACTGGCTGCAGGGTAAATTCTTGTAGCTGAGGAAACAAAGGGATCTCGATCCCCACTTTCTTCATTAGAGCTGGCTAACGTGCATGGGTGGGAAGCCGCTATGGAAAAACTGCCAAGGATCTCGCTAGAAAACCAAATGGAGCGAGCGGTTCTGGAGGTGATCAATGATGTCATGATCATGGAGTCGCAGGGCCGTTACTGTTCCTGTGATCACTTCCGCAACGATGTGGCTGCCATTGTGCTGAATCAGATCCCAGCTCGCTATGCCACCAGTTTCCGGGGGTCGCTCTACACACTGGAGTCGATCCAGGCGGATGAGGAACTCAAATCGTTGATCTATCGGGAAGTCCTCCACGCCTTGAATATCGTGGCTGCCGCTCCCCGCTGTGAGGAACCTGAGTGCCCTCTCAAGCAATATGCCCAAAAAGACTCCATCGATCTCGAATTAGCCCCCAGTCAGGCAGAACCCGAACCTGGATCAGCCCCGGCCAGCCGCTAGAGCTTACTCGTATTGAGCCGGTCACACCTGGATTCGTGATGGGGAAAAGGATCCTAAAGATCAGCCAAGCCATCTTTAAGATCCAAGATCCATCGGTCAAAACGTTTTCAGGCTTCTGAACAGGCAAACAAAGGTGCCGATCCTAGCAGGTTGGCGATCCTAGACTGCTGCAGCCAGAGCTTCGTCCTTGAGGATGGCGGCTTTGTCAGTTCGTTCCCAAGGCAGATCGAGCTGAGTTTGGCCGAAGTGTCCGTAGGCTGCCACATCCTGGAAGAAGCGACCGTTCCGTTGCTGAGACAGATAGCGGAGCTGGAAGTTCTCCAGGATCGCAGCTGGGCGAAGATCGAAGTGACGGTTCACCAACGTGAGCAGCTCATCTTCAGAGATCTTGCCGGTGCCAAAGGTATCAACCATGACGTTGATCGGACGGGCCACCCCGATCGCATAGCTGACCTGAACTTCACACTTGCCTGCCAGACCTGCCGCCACAATATTTTTAGCCACATAGCGGGCCGCATAAGCTGCACTCCGATCCACCTTGGTCGGATCCTTGCCTGAAAAGGCACCACCGCCATGTCGAGCGTAACCACCGTAGGTATCCACAATGATCTTGCGTCCGGTTAGACCGGCATCCCCTTGAGGTCCGCCAACCACAAATTTGCCGGTAGGGTTAGTCAAAATGCGAGTATCATCGGTAGGCTTGATCTCAATATCCAAAAAGGTGGGATGAATCACCTGTTCAATGATGTCGGATTTGATCCGAGCTTGAACCTGATCATTGTCGAGGATGTCCCCAATCGTTGCGTCATGCTGGGTCGAGATCAGGATGGTGTGGATACTGACAGGACGACCTTCCTCATATTGGACGGTGACCTGGGTTTTGCCATCGGGACGGAGGTAGTCCATGGAACCGTCTTTGCGGACTGCAGCCAAGCGACGGCTGAGGCGGTGGGCCAGACTGATCGGCATGGGCATCAACTCTGGTGTTTCATCACAGGCAAAGCCAAACATTAAGCCTTGATCGCCAGCACCCACTCGATCAAAGAGATCGCCTTCCCCCTGCCGACCTTCAAACGCTTGGTTCACGCCCTGAGCAATATCGGGAGACTGCTCATCTAAGGCGATCAAAACGGCACAGCTCTTGCAGTCAAATCCATTGTCATCGTCGGTATAGCCGATCTCTTCCAGCTTTTGCCGGACCAGATGGGTGTAATTGACTTGAGCTTGGGTGGTGATTTCGCCTGTGATCAGGACCAAACCTGTATTCACCACAGCTTCACAGGCCACACGGCTGTAAGGATCTTGGGTGAGCAATGCATCCAGAATCGTATCGGACAGCTGATCACAGATCTTGTCTGGGTGACCTTCGGTGACAGACTCCGAAGAGAAAAGAAATCGCTTATTCAAGGATGATTCTCCGTATGAAGGGTGACATTGGGGATGGATCCCAATCGCTCAATCCAGATTAGACCGCTACGCAGATGTAAACCCGTTCAACGTCAACCAAGCTGGCAGTGGATCAGGGTGGAGATCAGCTGGATCGCTCGCCGGAGACGATGAATCACGAAGGCGCACGTTGATAAAGTCCAAGCATACCCATGCAGAGTCTTCATCTTTCGGTTATCGAGAACCGCAGGAGTTAGCACCAAGATCACCCGACTCAGGCTAAGTCAATTGAGTCTGTGGGGTGATCAGGTTGCCGCAGCGTCATCGGGCCTGATCCCTCAGTCTGCTCTGGATAAAGAGCTGAGGTCATAATAAAGGGGTATGGCCCAAATGTCAAAAAAAGGTTCACAGATCACATTCACGATCTCGGCAAAAGTAGGGAATAGCAGGGATTTAGCCAAACGTTCTCATCTTAGTCTGGAGCTAAAAAACATCCTTATCTGACTGAGTTGCTCCTATTTCAGATTCACCGGATCAAATGGCCCCGATCCGATCCATCTGCAAGACAAATCCAGGCAATTCTGGATCGGCACTCACAATTTCGGATCTTCTAAAATAACTGACGAGTTTTCCCATTCTTGACAATGTGGTCAGATCCATAGGTTGGGCAATTCAACATAGGAAAAGTAGTTTAGCATTCATGAAGCTCGCTTTCCAGAGATTAGCTTGATTGAAGTTAGCCTCACTTAAATCTGTATTAGAAAGATCAGTCCCGCTTTCACAGCAGAAAGATCAGCTCCATTGAGTTTTGCTCCCACCATGTGTGCCCCACTCAGTAAGGCTCCGGCTAGATAGGCACCTCTAAGATTGGCCTCCCAAAGATGAGAGCGACGCAGATTCTCCATCTCCACACCATCTCCAGATGAGCTTGAGACAGCTCTGCCTGTTCCAAGAAGATCCCCGGAAGTTGGGCTGCTTCCAAATGGTCTCGGATCACGTTGGCTCTGTTAAAATCTCGCGCTCCTGAAGCATAAAGACTGAGGAGACGATCTTCATCCAGCCGATCCTCATCCATTTTGACAGTTGGATCAAGAGAGGTGCTTTCCATGTTCACTCACGCCCGTGGATTCAGAAGCTAATCCAACTCATTCTAGGCAAGACAGGCTGAGAGTTGCTGGTGGATCAATGGTTCTGGTGGGGCCTACCTGGACGTAGATCACTATCTAAGATGAAGCGCTTGCCACTCAAAAAAATATTAGTATTTGATAAGGACGCACTGTGGATCTACGATGATTGCCCAACCTCACCTGCTCTCTGATCCAGATGAGCTGCTTTACCCCGACAGCGACGGTCTGCCCATGGCTGACAATACCCGCCAATATCAGTGGATCGTCTTGATCAAGGAAAACCTGGAGATCCTCTTTGTCAATAGAGATGTCTTCATTGCTGGGGATCTGTTGTGGTATCCCGTCCAAGGATTGAAGAGGAGTTGTGCGCCGGATGTGCTAGTGGCGTTTGGTCGTCCTAAAGGCGATCGGGGTAGCTATCAACAGTGGCTGGAGGATGATATTCCTCCGCAGGTGGTGTTTGAGATCCTTTCTCCCTCGAACAAAACGAAACAAGGCACAGGATCCCTCGATGATAAGTTTGAGTTTTATCAGCGCTATGGAGTGGAGGAGTATTACATCTATGATCCGGATGAGCTGCGGTTAGAGATCTGGCAGAGACAGGGGAGGATCCTGCAACGGATCGAGGGGGTGAATCCTTGGATCAGTCCACGGCTGGGGATCCGGTTTGAGTGGCAGGCAGGGCAAGAGCTTAAACTGTACCGTCCGGATGGGCGTAGATTCCTCAAGTCGGTCGAACTGGAGGAACGAGCGAGCACAGCGGAGCAGCGGGCTACTCAAGCCGAACAGCGAGAGAACCAGGAACGGCAGCGGGCTACTCAAGCCGAACAGCGAGAGAACCAGGAACGGCAGCGGGCTGAGCAAGCCGAACAGCGAGAACAGCAACTTCGGCAGAAACTTATGGATCTTGGTCTCAATCCCGATCAGCTCTAGGATCCTGATCTTGAGTCTTGCTTTGAATGAGTGGATCGGGAGGAACGATGGCGACGGCAGCGATCGGAGCAATACTTGACCTGATCCCAACAGTCGGCCCATTTTTTGCGCCAGGTGAAGGGGCGTTGGCAGACTTCGCAGATCTTGGTAGGTAGATCGGACTTCTTGCGATGACGAGTCATGAGTATTCTGCAGAGGATCTGAATCTCGGTTAGGGTTTGGGATCGAGGGGGCCACGGGTCACTCCCAGACGACTTTGGAGTTTGAGCTGCTGCCAGACTTGGGATCCCCGGATCTGTCCTTGAACGAGTTGACGATAGCACTGGATCGTGTCGAATACTTGCTGGGGTGTTTCCTGGGCAAACTCGATCCGGAAGTAGCGTAGGCCGTGATCCATGAATCGTTGTGCATACTCTGCTCCGGTTTGGGCAGTGCCATTGAAGACGGTATTGCGGCAGCCTGCATCAGCCTGAAGGATGTGTTCCGTTCCAACCCGATCGCGGAGTTTCACTTCAATCTTTTCGCAAGGTCGTCCACAGTTGGTATAGTCTGTGCCCGTCGAGAGAAAGGCACAAAAGACACAGTGCTCCATATGAAACATCGGCATATGCTGATGGATCGTGACTTCAAACCAATCGGGAGGACAATGACTGAGCAAGGCTTCCAGTTGATCCACGTTGAGATCGTAGGAAGCAGTCAATCGTTCAAGCCCAAACTGCTGCTTAAACCAGGCTGCACTTAAGGGATTGGCAATATTGAGGGAGAAGTCTCCAATACATCGATCGTTCTTGAAAAAGTGCAGCTGATCCACATTGCGAATCACGTACCCATCTGCCTGACTGGATCGAACCTGCTTCAGGATCCATGTTTCGCCTGGTTTAGTGATCCGAGGGGGAGCCACCCAGAGGGTTTGGTTGGGAACGGTAGGCTGCTGGTGGACTCGTTGAACGGCGTCTCGATAGGTGCGAGGATCTTCAAATTCAGCATAGAGGGTTTGGATCCCGGCCTCCTGAGCTGCTTGTAGTTGGTGAAGATCCCGAACCAGCACGATCAACTCTGGAGATCCTCTAGAGATCTCTGGGACCGTGGGCATCAAGTCAGCCAGTTGAGCCTCTGAACGGATCTGCCAGCGTTGGGGTTGAGCTCGTAAATGCAGCAATTGCTCCACCATCTCCCGCCGCAGTCGATTTAATTCTCGGATCGGTAGCAAAACGGATCCGTTGAGATGATGGGTGAGGGATCCCAGCCGAAAGGGGGTGTTGCCTAACCGACCGAGTTGCTCACAGAGTCGATCGGAGGTGAGCGGCTGAGTGTGGGCTTCTACCAAGGGCATCTCAGAATCCAGTTGGACAATGTGACCTTCTAGATCTCGTGCGATCAGGGTTAACGGTAAGCCGACTTCTCCATGAACCTCAATCTCGATCGGGCGTTGAAATTGTGGGGTATCGCCGCTGAAACTTTGGCGCAAACGTCGATCCAGCTCCGGATCACTGGTTTTCCACACTCGATCGCCGGGATGGATCCGCTTCAAATTCAGATCCCCTTTGCCAAATCGCAGCACAACCTGATACTCCTTCGGATCCACTTGATGGAGATCCCGTGGCTGGCGATCCGTCTTTCGGGACGTCAGTTTTGGATCCACACTGTAGATCCGTCCCCCCTCTTCCGTTTGCTCAGGATGACCGCAGTCAAACACAACGCCATCACCAGGCTTGATCGGTTGAATCGGGGGATGTTGCTGCAGAATGATCCGATCCCCTTTGATCTGGAGAACTTCCCCTAAGTAAACACCGCGTTTCTTGCCAAAGCGGGCATGAACCAGAGCTTGATTATTGATCCCTCGAAACCACCCTGTGTAGAGGCCGCGAGAGAAACTCATCTCCAAATCGTAGCGATCACGTGGGGTAGGAGTGGAATCGGTTCCTGCAACAATCTGATCCAGGGCTTGGCGATAGACTTGTGTAATGTTAGCGACGTATTCAGGTGTTTTCAACCGACCCTCGATCTTGAGGCTAGCGATCCCTTCCCGTACCAATTCCGGCAATACATCTAGGCCACTCAGATCTTGAGGACTCAGCAAATATTTTCGATCGCCTAAGGGGACCACTTGACCATCTGCGATCAGCTCATAGGGCATCCGGCAGGCTTGAGCACACTCACCACGATTAGCGGATCGGCCTCCCAACGCTTCACTCGTCAGACATTGACCCGAATAGGCAACACACAAGGCTCCGTGAACAAAGATCTCTAGGGGCAAACTGGATCCAGTCTCTTGGGTTTGGTGTTGGATTTTGTGGATCTCTTTGAGCGAACATTCTCGCGCCAAAACAACCCGATCACAGCCCAGCGAACGGGCAAACTCAACGCCGATCGCACTGGTAATGGTCATTTGAGTGGAGGCATGGATCGGGAAATCGGGTGATAGATGCCGGATCAGTTGGCAGATTCCCACGTCTTGAACAATGGCAGCGTCAACACCTGCTCGGATCAGAGTTCGCACATACTGTTCCGCCTCTAGCAATTCCTGAGTGAAGATCAGGGTATTAAACGTGATATAGCCCTTGACCCCTCGTTGATGCAGAAACTCCATCAGGGCAGGCAGATCGGCTTCAGTAAAATTATTCGCTCGCATTCGGGCATTAAACCGATCCAGTCCAAAGTAAACCGCATCGGCTCCATTCTCAACCGCTGCTTTGACACACTCCCAATCTCCGGCAGGAGCGAGTAATTCAGGGCGACGTAGGGTAGAGGTTTGGAGCTGGAAGGAGCGTTGATCGAGATACATCACGAATTCAGGAGCAGATGGGGTCTGGATCTATTTTGCACGCTTGGGGAGTTGATCGGCATTACCCAAGATCGGACTTGACCTGAAATGGACAATTGAGGATAGGCTTTAAGTAGACTGCTTGCGATCAATTTGATCTAGATGAGGTAACGATGAAGCGACACTACTATAGTCAGGGCAAGCAACGAGATGTTGAGCAGATCGAGGGAGTTCTGGCAGTTTTAGTTCCCCTTGATCAACCCAGTCGTTCGCTCAGCTCTGGAGCCGATCCTCTGCAAACTCAAAATCGTTTTAATCTCGATCGGAAAGAACTAGAGCCTTTCACCCGCTCTGGATGGAGGTTTTTGGATCAAAGGATCCCGGAACTTGATCAAAGAGATCGGTCTGCCTCTTCGTTTCAGCTTCCTGAGGGAATATCAATAGGAACTGTCTTCCGTAGTCTTCCTGATGGGCAGCTACTCATTGGTACAGATCGTTTATCGATTAAGCTTGATCCCCTCCTTCCTGAGGCAGCGGCCAAAGCTAAGCTAGAGCAACTTGAGCTCAAAACGATCAGACAGCTAAGGTTTGCCCCTAATCTGTTTCTAGTTGAGATCCCTCCACACTCAGATGTTTTGGATATCGCCAATCAACTGATCCAAGATCCTCAAGTGGTTTACGCGGAACCAGAAATGATCGGACATCAAGGCCATCGAGCTTCATAGGCATCTGCTTGGGGTCATACAATAGGCGCAAAACTCTGGACGCCTATAGATCTTATGTCTTTTAGGTGAGAATTATGACCTGTTTGCGTGTATCCTGCTTAAAGGATCATATTCTGGAGTAGTGCGTAACATGATGCGGACATATTATGCTGGTGGTAAGCGTCGGGTGATTAGTCAAGCTAGAGGGACTACAGCAGTCCAACAAAACTCCCCTTGCCGCCTAGTTATACAGATGTCAGCTGAAACCTATCCCTCTGCGAACCCAATGAGAAGCAACGGAAGTGGGGTTGTGTTGCAAGGATCTCTATGATCAAAGCCTTAACTTGTCTGGCGCTTTCTAATTCCATTTTCACAACAACTTTACAAACACTTTGGTCAAGCCCAAAGAAATGCTTTTTGAAATTGTCACACAAGAGGTAGAACAATGACCGAACATACATATTTCTTGTAATGTATTCACTTTTCGATCACGTTTGAGATAAAACTTATCCTAGGAAGCGATATGGCTACAACGAAGTTGGCCTCAGCTCCGAGTTGATTCGCACTGCTTTAACAATGATGACTGTTGAGGTTATATACGTTGTGTTTGTCGTCACGGAGCGTACACCAAAATATGGATTCGGGCTCATTCCTTGCTGACTGCAAAACTCTGGAGAAATGGCACTGCAGCTGGAAGAAGTCGGTCTGAAGCAGATCGATCTGAGAACCAGTTCGCTCAGGGAGAATCGTTTGATCCAGCCCCCTAAACCAGGCGACTCCGGATCTTGGCGGAGACAATATCGAGGATGCTGGTAGTACTGACCAAAATGATCAAGATGGCGCAGACTTTGCCGTAGTCAAACGACTGAAAACTCTGGTGCAACGAAACCCCGATCCCGCCTGCACCCACAATCCCTAGCACGGAAGCCGATCGGATATTGGCTTCAAAACGATAGAGCGTAAACGACGTCCACAGCGGCATCACTTGCGGGATCACGCCAAACAGGATCTCTTGAAGTTGGGTGGCTCCCGTTGCCCGGATCCCTTCCACAGGTCCTGGATCAATCGCCTCCACCGCTTCCGAAAACAACTTCCCTAACGCCCCTGCCGTATGGACAAATAGCGCCAAAACCCCTGCAAATGGCCCCAATCCAACCGCCACCACAAAGATCAAGGCAAACACCAGCTCATTCACCGCCCGCATAATATCTAACGATCGCCGGATCGGCTGCACGATCCAAACAGGAGCCAAATTGTCCGACGCCAGTAATCCCAAGGGCACCCCCGCCACCGCCGCCAACAACGTCCCCCAGATCCCCATCGAGATCGTGATCAGCGTGTCTTCCAGATACAGCTTCCAATAGAGAAAATCGGGTGGAAAGTAGGAGGCCACATACTCCACCATATTTTTGTAGTTACTGAGCAAGCGCCAGACATTGATCTCCGACTGCCGATAGGAGGCAAACAAGATCACCGCCGCCAGCAGCAAGTAACCGACCCGCACCGCTGTGATCCGCTTTTGTTCCCGCAGCAACATCTCTTGAACTGCTGCCGAAGGCCGATCCACTGCATCCGAGCCGGGACGAACCGAGGAAGACGTATCATTCATACGCCACAACCACCCACGATCAAAAGCACAGCCTGAGATTACCATGACAACAGGGATCCACAACAGTTCCAACTCATGAAAGCCTGGATCCATCCTCGTCCCATCCACACTTTTGATCCACTCCACCCTCCATGACCCAGGTTCAATCCCCCCCCACATCATCCAGATCTTCCCATAAGCTTGATGCTGACGTGATCGTGATCGGCTCTGGCATCGGCGGGCTAGTGACGGCAACTCAATTGATCGCTAAAGGCTACTCCGTGCTGGTGTTAGAAAAATATCTGATCCCTGGCGGCAGTGCTGGCTATTTTGAACGATCCTCCCCCACAGGCGCAGGATCCTATCGTTTTGACGTCGGGGCCTCAATGATCTTCGGGTTAGGCACCCAGGGCAGCACCAACCTGCTCACTCGTGCTCTCGCTGCCGTCGATCAAGCCATCCCCTCGATCCCGGATCCCGTCCAGATTGCCTACCACTTACCGGAAGGATTGGATCCGCGTGTACATCGAGATTACGAAGCCTTTTTGGAGGAGCTCACTCGCTACTTCCCCCATGAGCGCCAAGGGATCCGGCGGTTCTACGATGAAGCTTGGCGGATCTTCAACAGTCTCAACGCTATGGAACTGCTCTCTTTAGAGGAATTAGGGTATCTGTTCCGATCGTTTGTCACTAACCCTTGGGGCTGTCTCACCCTGGCTCGCTACTTACCCGTCAACGTCGGTCAGGTTGCCCGCTGGCATATCCAGGATCCCAACCTCCTCAAATTCATCGATATGGAATGCTATTGCTGGTCTGTTGTTCCCGCTGATCGCACACCCATGATCAACGCAGGCATGGTGTTCAGTGATCGACACTACGGCGGGATCAACTACCCCAAAGGCGGAGTCGGCCAAATTGCAGCAGCCCTGGTCAAAGGATTCACAGAAAAAGGAGGACGGATCCTCTATGCCACTCGTGTCACTCGGATCCTGGAGACCCATCACCAAGCCATAGGCGTACAACTCGCCAACGGGGATCGGCTCTACGCCCGCAAAGTGATCTCCAACGCCACTCGCTGGGACACCTTTGAAACCCTCTGGGATGCCCCACTGCCCCCTGCTGAAAAACGCTGGCAACACCGTTACCAACAATCCCCCAGCTTCCTCAGCCTCCACCTGGGGATCCGTTCCGAAGCCCTCCCTCCCAACACCGACTGTCACCATATCGTCCTAGAGGACTGGGATCACCTAGAGGCCGAACAAGGCACGATCTTCGTCTCGATCCCAACCCTTCTGGATCCCGATCTCGCTCCTCCAGGCCGACAGATCCTGCATGTCTTCACCCCCAGCTGGATCCAAACATGGCAGGGCTTGGATCCCACCACCTACAAGCAGCAAAAACAGCAAGCGGCTCAACGACTGATCCAGAGATTGGAGCGGATCTGGCCGGATCTATCCCGCCACATTGAACTGCAAGAGATCGGCACCCCTCGAACCCACCGCCGCTTCTTAGGTCGAATCCATGGCACCTATGGCCCGATCCCAACTGGGACTCCGTGGGGTCTGGTAGGAATGCCGTTTAACCGCACTGCGATCCGGGATCTGTACTGCGTCGGAGATAGCACGTTTCCGGGTCAGGGCTTGAACGCTGTGGCCTTCTCTGGGTTTGCCTGCGCTCATCGGGTCGCTGTGGATCTGGAATTGAGTTGATCAGAGAGGGAGATCAAACTAGGGGGGTACCTGTGATCCTGGGGTTGACGCTCTCCCCCCAACCCTAACGGGTATGGTCGGAGATTCTTGACTCATCG
>CAZONZ010000014.1:3582-20711 GCA_964581005.1 uncultured bacterium | reverse complement strand
AAGGGATCGAGCAAGGGGTTGAGCAAGGGATTGAACGAGTGGCTTGGAATCTGCTCCAGATGGGCATGAATTTAGATCAGATTAGTCTGGCGACGGGATTGACGATAGAACGGATCCAGCAACTCAGTCTCCAGGGAACTGACCTAGAACAGGATAACGAATTGGGTGTATAAGTTTCCGCAAAAGAGCCAGGAAAAGATCACGACCATTCAAAACAGTCGTGCCTGTTCAATATATAATCCCACTGGTGATCCACCGCATGCCTCGGAGTTCTCATGATCCTGCACCTCTCTCCATCACGTCCCCAAGTCCTACGAACCCTAGTTGGAATCCTTCTGCTTGTGCTGAGCCTTTGGGGTCTCTGGATCCAACCGTTTCCTGCATGGGCTATTTCAACTTCAGGTAAGCTAGAACATCCCGCAGATCCCTTTAAGGCAAAAGGAAATCTTGAGAATGAAGTTCTCTACTACATTGCCGTCGATCGTTTCGCGGATGGGGATCTAGCCAATAATATTCCTGATTTTGCCTTTCCAATAGATGCTGAAATTGATCCAACTCAACGGGCTTATCATCAAGCCAATCGATCGATCATTCAATATTCCTATGATCCTAGCCACCGCTACGTCAACATGTACTGGGGTGGAGATCTAGCAGGCATCATTGAAAAGCTTGATTATCTTCAAGATCTAGGTGTAACTCAGCTGGTTCTCTCTCCCATTCAAGATCATGCTAATGCTTTACTCTATACTCCCGGAAAAGCTGGATATCTACACTCCCAAGCCAACTCAGAAGCAGAAGTCTTTGATCCCTTTTACGCTGGACTGGAAACCTCGTTTTATGGATCCTGGATGAAAGATTGGTTTGAGCTTGAGGAGCACTTCCAGGATCCTGAAGATGTCGCAACCGATCATCTGCAGATCTTCCGCCGTTTGTTAGATGAAGCAGGTCAGCGGGGAATTGGCGTGATTCTGGAACTGAGTCTGAATGGAACGTCCCCCTACCGAATGTCTCCCTCCTACGGTGAGTTTGATTTAGATCACGCTGAGCAATGGCTAGTGGATAATGGTGCGATCTATCGTCAAGGAGAGGAAGTTGCTTCTTATGTTGATCCCACAACCTTTGATCTGAGTTCACAAGGCTGGTTTCATCCACCTCTGAGTATTAACTATCGCCACCCCACCCCAACAATGATCGAGGAAGGGATCGTTGCAGGATTACCCGATCTTGATCAAGCTGTACCTGAGGTGAGAGATTACTTTTTGGATGCGATCCGGTTTTGGCTGACACTTAACCCTGCAGGCTATCAAGTTGCGGGCTTTTGGCTGGATGGGATCCCGAATATTAATCTTCAGTTTTGGCAGGAATTGGAAGCAGCAGCTCTAGACGTTGATCCGGATGTTATTTTGATCGGATCGCATCTTGGAGCGGGATACTCGAATCGTCAGGCTGTGCAATGGTATGCCAATACTCAATCTTATTCCTGGATCGATTATGGTTATAGTTCATCAGCTCGACATTATTTTGGCCGCGATCGTAACTGGGATGGTCGAACCTATCTTTTGCGAGAACAGGCTCTTGGACATCGAGGGCAATACTACAACTATTCTTCGGTTGAAAAAGTTCTTCATTGGATCTTGAATCCCAGTCAATCGCTAGAGATTCCGCGTCACTCTCTCGACTTAATTGTGGATCGTGATGCTTTAGGTTGGGTCCGATTTATTGAGCTTAATGATCAACCACGCTTGTTTTCTAGCTATCCGAAGATGACTCGACAAGCCTATACAAGCCTGATCAAATTTATGTTTACCAGCCCTGGTGTACCGATGTTGATGTATGGGGTCGAAACAGGATTGTCTGTCCCTTATCACATTGATCATCAAGGCTTATATGGCACAGGGGGTTATCCGTTTAACCTACCAATGATGATCTGGCCCGGAGATCAGGGGTGGGATCAGGATGTATTTGAGTTGACCCGCACGGCAGCCCATTTACGTCAACATTTTCCAGTCCTTCGTTACGGAACAACTGAGTTTCTGTTCCCATCTGGATCGAGAAAAGATAGTGATCTGTTCATGCTGCGGACATGGCCAAATCATGAGGCTAATTTAAGCATCGATCAACAGGAAAAGGGCCAAGTTCTGTATGCATACTCAACGTTTGGAGGAGAGTTTGAGTTGACCTTCGATCAGCAGGAGTTTAGTCAGCAAACTGTTGATCAGGTGATTGAGGCTGAGTCTGAGCAGATCCTTTCCACGAACGGTGAGCCTATTTCACTGAAGTTGGATCCAGAGGAGTCCCGAATTTTGATCCTGAAGTAGATCACGCTAGATCGGGAAGGATCGGAGTCATTAGCCCCCAACACCTATCCCGATCGAGTCGATGATCTTCTGTTCACCTGCTCAAGATCAAGGAGAGGATCACAAACAGACTGATTAGCGAATATATTCTTTCAGGACGCTGTTGCGATTGGGGTGACGGAGTTTGCGAAGCGCTTTAGCCTCGATCTGCCGGATCCGTTCACGAGTGACATTGAAAATTTGGCCGATCTCTTCCAGCGTTTTCATCCGACCGTCATCAAGGCCGTAACGCAATTTCA
This sequence comes from uncultured bacterium, assembly GCA_964581005.1. Lineage (GTDB taxonomy): Bacteria > Cyanobacteriota > Cyanobacteriia > Thermostichales > Thermostichaceae > CAZONZ01. Next base: position 18,115 of record CAZONZ010000014.1, on the reverse strand, counting down.
AGACATCCCGTTCACGTGGGGTCAGCGTATCTAAAACCCCTTCCAGATCTTCCCGCAACAAAACTTTACCAACGCGATCCTCTGGCGTTTCCCCATCGGACTCAATGAAATCCCCCAGTCGAGAATCTTCTTCTTTCCCAATCGGAGTCTCCAACGAGATCGGCAACTGAGCAGACTTGGCAATAAACCGGAGTTTCTCGATCGTGATCTCCATACGGGTGGCAATTTCTTCTTCAGTCGGCTTGCGACCCAATTCCTGCGATAACAGTTTGGTCACCTTTTTGATCCGCGAGATGGTCTCATAGAGGTGAACAGGCAACCGGATCGTGCGGGATTGATCGGCAATGGCACGAGTGATTGCTTGGCGGATCCACCAGGTGGCATAGGTTGAGAATTTATAACCCTTCTCATGATCAAATTTTTCGGCTGCCCGGATCAAACCTAGCGATCCTTCCTGAATCAGATCTTGGAACGACAGCCCTCGATTCATATATTTCTTGGCGATCGAGACCACCAGACGCAAGTTGGACTGCACCATTTTTTCTTTAGCCCGCCGCCCATGATGCAAACGGCGATTAAATTGCGGCAAGGCCATCCCTACAGCTGCTGCCCATTCGGCTACCGGGACTTCTTCTGGATCCTCCCACAACCCCTGCTCATCGTAGATTCGCTCTCGGATCCGCTCTAGCTCCAACAGATCCGCAATTTTGCGAGCGAGTTCGATCTCTTCGTCAGCCCGTAGCAGCCGAATCCGGCCAATTTCTTGCAAGTAGAGGCGGATCGAGTCATCGGTGTAGTGTTTCTTCTTGGTAGCAGTGCTGCGGCGGCGAGATCGAGATTTTCCAGCAGCTGCTGCCCCCTCAGCCTCATCGCTATCTTCGCTGGAATCCTCTTCACTCAGGTCTTCCGCGAGATCGTCCGTCAGATCGGCCACATCGACCGTCTCAGCAATCTCGACCACTTCCTCAATCACGACATCCTCAACAGCTGGGCTGCCCTCTGCTCCCCCCTTCGAGTCTGCAGCTTCACTCACCTCCGCCATCGCTTCTTCGATCAGGTTCGCCATCTCTCGCTCCCCCTCCGCTTGCTCTGGATCTGGCTCAGTGCGGTTCCGATCGGGGTCACTTAGCGGTGCGAGAAGATCTTGGAGCGATTCCTGCCCAGAGGTCGGCATCAGAGCAGGTTCACTTAGGGTTACGGGACTGACCGTCAGCGGTTGCAGCAGGGGTTTGGCTTGCGTCATGCTGGATTCCTCATAATCCTGAAGGGTAGGTGGGGCTTGAACCAGGGGATGGGGATTACTCCCAAAGGCAGTCAACACAAAGATCGTGACTCCTATTTGTATTCGGCTATACATCACTTAAGGAGACACCTCGACTCCTAATCTGGACTGACCCGAAACGATCGATCAGTAGGGAGAATGATCGTATCCAGAAAAGTCCAAACTACTTGAGGTTTATCGAACCATGATTAGCCTATACTCAGTAATTTGTAACTTAAGCTTGAACGTCATGATGGATGTGAAAGGCTAGCCCCATACTGCCACAAGAAGCAGCTGTAGAAGGTTATTGCCGGAACCATCATTCACCTCAACTCTGAATCTATAGGTGGAAAAATTGGCGAGAGGCTGCCATGGCCAGATCCGGAGAAGGGTGCCAGCTGGGGCAACTGTAGCTGTTCACACCAAAACATCCCTCCTAAGTTAGCCCGCAGTTTCGCAAACAGCAACCGGATCCGCCAGAAAATCAAGAGGTTTTTTGGCGTAAGATCGAACTTGATGAGAAGGTTAGGGCGATTGACTTGCAAAATGATCAGGATCTAAGAGATTCTAAAACCAACTTTGCGAAATCGCTAAAATGGGTGAACCTTAAGCGTACTGTCTGTGACAACCTGTGACAATCTGTTATCTTTGCGATCTCTATCATCTTTGCGATCTCATCATCCGTGACCATATCCGTGACCATTGGTGATGTCTCACTCAGGATCCGGGTCGTCACTTCAGCATCTGCCCTCATCGGGTCTCATCTATTTGCATCTGCTCTAGTTTCGTTGGATCGATTCTGCTTATGACTGCCACAACCCTGCCAAGGCCCCAAACAACAACATCCTCGCTGCATCCTTTCCTGCAGCAGCTCCAACAGCGCGTGTTGGTCTTTGACGGGGCGATGGGTACATCTCTGCAAATGCAAGAGCTGACCGCTGAGGATTTTGGTGGCCCCGATCTGGAAGGCTGTAATGAATATCTGGTGATATCTAAACCGGAAGCAGTCGAGAAGGTTCATGCAAATTTTCTTGAAGCTGGGGCCGATGTGATCGAAACCGATACCTTCGGCGGCACCTCGATCGTCCTGGCAGAATACGATCTTGCCGATCAAGCCTACACCCTGAATCGCACGGCTGCTGAGCTGGCTCGAAGCGTTGCCGATCGCTACAGCACTCCGGATCGACCTCGCTTTGTGGCTGGATCGATGGGTCCCGGCACGAAACTCCCGACTTTGGGACATATTGAGTTTGACGTGATCCAAGCGGCTTATGTGGAGCAGGCCAAAGGATTGATCGATGGTGGAGTGGATCTGCTGATTGTTGAAACGTGCCAGGATGTGCTCCAGATCAAGGCAGCTTTGGGGGGGATTGAGGTGGCCTTCCAGGAAAAAGGCTTCCGGATCCCGATCATGGTCTCGGTGACGATGGAACAGATGGGGACGATGCTGGTTGGATCCGAAATTGGAGCAGCCTTGGCGATTCTGGAGCCCTACCCAATCGATGTCTTGGGGCTGAATTGTGCTACAGGTCCGGATCTGATGGTCGAGCACATTCGCTATTTGTCCCAACATTCGCCCTTTCCCATCTCATGTATTCCCAACGCAGGTCTGCCCGAAAATGTAGGAGGTCAAGCTCACTACAAACTAACCCCAGAACAATTACGGTTTCACTTGGAGCATTTTGTGCGGGATCTGGGTGTGGCGATTGTTGGAGGATGCTGCGGCACTCGACCGGATCATGTCAAAGCTCTGGCTGAAGCTGTTCAAGGCATGAAACCCAAGCAGCGTCAATTGGAACGGATCCGCGCTGCTGCATCGATCTATTCGCCACAACCCTATGAACAGGACAACTCCTTCTTGATTATTGGTGAGCGGGTGAATGCCAGCGGATCCAAAAAAATGCGGGATCTGCTCAATGCAGAGGACTGGGAAGGCTTGGTTTCTCTGGCTAAGGCGCAGGTGCGAGAAGGAGCCCATATTCTTGATGTCAACGTGGACTATGTGGGCCGCGATGGGGTGAGCGATATGCGGGAGCTGGTCTCACGACTGGTTCGGCAGATCACGATCCCTTTGATGCTAGATTCAACCGAATGGCAAAAGATGGAAGCGGGTCTCAAGTTGGCGGGTGGTAAGTGCTTGATCAACTCAACCAATTATGAAGATGGGGAAGAACGCTTCTTCAAAGTCCTGGAATTGGCCAAGATCTACGGGGCCGGTGTGGTGGTAGGGACCATTGATGAAGACGGCATGGCCCGAACCGCTGATAAGAAATTCGAGATCGCCCAACGCGCCTACAATCAAGCGATCGAATACGGGATCCCCCCCTATGAGCTGTTCTTTGATCCACTGGCTCTACCCATTTCCACCGGGATCGAAGAGGATCGCAGTAACGGTGCGGCTACAATCGAATCCATTCGCCGGATCCGTGCCGAATTGCCAGAGTGTCACATTGTTTTGGGGGTTTCCAATGTTTCGTTTGGCTTGAATCCTGCCGCTCGGATCACGCTGAACTCCGTGTTTTTGCACGAAGCCAAAGAAGTAGGTTTAGATGCCGCGATCGTCAGTGCCAGCAAGATCTTACCCCTCAACAAGATCGAGCCGGAGCATCAGCAAGTTTGCCGGGATCTGATCTACGATGCTCGCCGCTTTGAAGGGGATGTGTGTGTCTACGATCCCTTAACCAAGCTGACTCAGCTGTTTGAAGGGGTTTCCGCGAAACGCAATACGGGTCTGGATCAGAACCTATCGTTAGAGGAGCGGTTGAAGTATCACATCATTGATGGTGAGCGGATCGGGTTGAATGAGACTTTGGAAGAGGCACGACAGAAGTATCCACCGCTGGAGATCATTAACACCTTCCTGCTGGATGGGATGAAAGTTGTGGGTGAGCTGTTTGGCAGTGGTCAGATGCAGTTGCCGTTTGTGCTGCAGTCGGCAGAAACCATGAAAGCTGCTGTAGCTTATCTGGAACCCTACATGGAAAAATCCGAAGGAGCTGGATCTGCTAAGGGCATCGTGGTGATCGCTACCGTCAAAGGTGATGTACATGACATTGGCAAAAACCTGGTGGACATCATCCTGACCAATAACGGCTATCGAGTGATCAATTTGGGGATCAAGCAACCCGTTGACAACATCATCAACGCCTATCAAGAGCATCAAGCGGACTGTATTGCCATGAGCGGGCTGTTGGTGAAATCAACTGCATTTATGAAAGAGAACCTGGAGGTGTTTAACAATCGCGGGATCACGGTGCCGGTGATCTTGGGGGGTGCAGCGTTGACGCCCAAGTTTGTCTATGAAGACTGTCAACAAACCTACAAGGGCAAGGTGGTCTACGGTAAGGATGCCTTTTCCGATCTGCACTTCATGGACAAGTTGATGCCTGCCAAAACTGCGGGAGAGTGGGATGATCTGCAGGGCTTCTTAAACGAGATCGAAAGCTCCAATGGTCATGTCAAAACAGCGGATCAAAATGGCAAGGCTGCGGATAGCAAAGGGGGGGATGCCAAGGATCCTGATCAAACGGCATCGGTAACCAAGGTTCCTGCTGAGCCTAAGGAAATTGATACCCGGCGATCGGAGGCTGTAGATCCCAACATTGATCGGCCTGTGCCACCCTTCTGGGGCTTCCAACAGTTGCAAGGATCCGAGCAGATCCCGTGGCAGGAGGTGTTCTGGTATATCGATAAACAAGCGCTCGTGGCGGGTCAGTGGCAGATCCGCAAGTCCCGTGATCAGTCTGCTGAAGACTTTGCTGCGTTGATGGCGACCAAAGTTGATCCGGTGATCGAGCGTTGGAAAACCCGGGTCGTGGAGGAAAACCTGATGCATCCTCAGGTGGTCTACGGTTATTTCCCCTGCCAAGCGGAAGGCAACGATCTGATTATTTACGATCTGGGATCCTTCTCCGATCAGTTGGATCCTCTGGCTGAACCTGGCGAATCTTACCGTCAAAAACCCGGTGTGGATCGGCTCAGCTTACCAACACCAAGCGTCGAGCGAGCCCGGTTTACCTTTCCCCGCCAGCGATCCATGCGCCGCTACTGCATCTCTGACTTCTACGCCGAGACCAGCAGTGGGATCGTGGATGCCTTCCCGATCCAAGCAGTCACGATGGGACCAGAGGCAACGACCTTTGCGCAACAACTGTTTCAGAATGATCAGTATTCCGACTATCTCTACTTCCACGGGATGGCGGTAACGCTTGCGGAAGCTCTAGCTGAGTGGACTCATGCCCGGATCCGACGGGAATTAGGTTTTGGATCCTTGGACAGCACCGATATTCGGAAGATCCTGCAACAGGGCTATCAGGGATCACGCTACAGCTTCGGCTACCCAGCCTGTCCCAATCTGCCCGATCAGCGGATCTTGCTTGATCTTCTGCAGGCCGATCGGATTGGGTTAACGATGGATGAGAGTGATCAGCTCGATCCGGAACAATCTACCACCGCTTTGATCGCCTACCATTCAGAGGCACGGTACTTCAGTGCTACTCCTGTCAAGGGATCCCAAAGTTAGCATTTAGGATCCTTCGATCCAGTGGCTGGTCCTCTCCATCCGATCGAAACAAGAGGGATCGTAAGGCCATCCATTGGATCCTAAATTTGAGATCATCAAGTATGTCAGATGAAGACTTAAGCAAAGAAGCAACTATTAAGTTACCCCTTGGACACCTGCTTATTGTTTGAGATATTTTGTCCAACAAGCTTTCAGGCTCCCCCATCAACGAAGAATTCACCAAAGAGGAGAAAAGGGCACTATGGGCACTAGAAGACCTGTGTGGACAGGAGATGATCAACAGTGGTACGACTGCCAAGCCTCAAGATGAATGGGATCAACTCATTGAGTGAGCTACGGAGTTCGTTAAAACAATACCTGTGGAGTTCCTAGTCAATAAACACAGATCGATCACCTCGATCAGCGTAAGATTTAGGGAGTGCTTTCGACTTGTTCTTCGTATCAATGTGGGTGTTTGTGACGCAGTCGGTTTTCTTCCTGATGAAGTGGCTAAGTCGGATCCCTGGGAGGATCTATCTGCTGTTGGCTGTGGTGATCTTTGCCGCCGCGAACTCGGTCACTCGCAAGCTCGTCGATCTGGGGGCTCAACATCTGATCGATGGCCGTAATCCGCTTTCGTTTTGTAATGTGCTGTTTGTTGGCAATTTGGCGGCGTTGCTGGCGTTAGTCCTGATCTACAACCGTCGCCTCGTTCCACCTGAGCTGCGCACCTTATCCCGGCGCAATTGGATCGGGATTGGGACGGTGGCGATCCTTTCCGGCGCGATAGCACCCATGTTGATCTTTTTGGCCCTGGAGCGGACCTCGGTCAATAATGTGATCTTGTTGGGTCGGATTGAGCCTCCTGTCGTGCTGCTCCTCTCGATCGTTGTTCTGCGGGAACGGGTGCATCGGTGGGTCATCTTGGGGGATGCGATCGCGTTTGTCGGGGTTGTATTGACAGTCTCCTTACAGACACCGGATCAGCCCATGATCACGATGGGAGGACTGAGCTTGGATCAAGGAGAGGTCATGGTGTTGGCGGGGGCGATCGCTGCAGCCTTGGCCACGGTCATTAGTAAGATCTCCCTTCAGCAAGTGGCGCTAGGGTTCTTCACAACCTTCCGAACGGTCGTTGGAACCGTTGTGTTTTTTGGGATCGTGATCTACCTGTTTGGGCTAGAGCATTTTGTGGATGTTCTCTCACCGTTTGTGTGGCAATGGATGCTCCTGTATGGGGCTGTGATCGTGGTTGGGGGGCAGCTGTGTTGGTTTCGGGGCTTGCAATCGACAACCGCCGCAGAGGTCTCTCTGGCCAGTTCCTTTAATCCAGTTGCAGGGATCCTGGCAGCCTATCTAATCTTGGGGGAAGTGCCGAACCTGGCTCAATATGTGGGAGGAGCTGTGATTATGCTGGGGATTGGGATCAATCAGCGTGGGATCCGGGCTCAGGCACAGTCATTACCTCCAGTCGAGCGATCTCTGTCTTTACAGACTGAATCGGCTCAAACTGCTGAAGCGGGGGTTGGGTTTAAGGGGATCTAGAAGACTCTTTTGAGGGCAAACGAGTTTAGATTGAGATCGGGAGATGGTGATGGATGCAACTCGTCCACTGGAAGTTGAAGTGGTGTTCCCGGTGCGGGGCTATGATATTGATTTTGCCGGGGTGGTGAGCAACATCGTGTATATCCGATGGCTTGAAGATCTGCGAACGACGATCTTGGATAGCCATTTGCCCCTCTCCACTCAGATGGAGCAGAAGTATTGTCCGGTCGTGCTGCACACTCAGATCCACTACAAGCAGGCTATCCGTCTATTTGATCAACCCGTGGGGCGCATGTGGATCAGCAAACTCAATCGGTGGAAATGGTTTGTAACTGGTGAGATCTCGATTGGGAACAAACTTGCAGCAGTTGCTGAGCAAAATGGATGCTTTGTCAGTTTAGAAACCTGGAAACCGATCCGGGTCCCAACTGCATTTGCCAACTTGGTAGCTGCTGCTCAATCCTCTGAAGACAAATCCCCAGTTGAATCGTTTTGATCCTCGCTATAATCTTGGGTGATCTGAGTGTCTAGATTATTGCTTATAGCAGTCCAATTTGAAACGCGAGATCATTCAGGAGCCTTCAGCTTCGAGTGTTCTCCCAGAGCGCAAGCCGGATCACCACCCTCTCACCTTTGATCTCTGATTGCTATAGCTGGATGGCGACTCTCAGGCGTGAAAAGATCAAGTTTCGATCAACCACAACGGAGGAATGTGCTGTGAATCAGAAAAAGCCGATAGGATGCTTTGGGAGTATTGCCTTGGGTAGCGTTCTTGTTGTCGCAGGAACTGCAGCAATGCTTTTTTTGGCCAAACTGTATACTTTGGATTGCGAACGCCTTGATCCTCCTACGAATGTTGGTGAATGTGAACTCAGCTCCGAAGGAATATTTGGGAAAGAAAGCCTATCGCTGCCGATCGCATCCTTAGAAAATGCAGAGGTTGACGAGAAGCGGAGCAGTGACGGGGACAGAACGTATCGAGTTGTCCTCATAACATCCGAGGGAACGTTTCCCCTCAGCCCGTCCTTTAGTTCAGGGCGAACGGATAAGGAAAGGACTGCCAGAGAGATTCGCTCCTTTATCAACACAAACACTGAGATCAGTCTCTATATCGAGCAGGATGATCGTTTGTTCATCTACTTGATTGGAGGAGTGTTTGCTGGGTTCGGTGTCCTGCTTATTGTGTCCGCTCCCTTCGCTTTACCCCGTGGACGGCTCTAGATCGATAGGAACCCCTGAAGGAGCCAATCTCCATCCAGTTTGAAGAATTGATCATCGGCAGAACATTGGGAGCTGATCACAACTGTCAAGCATCCCGTCATGAAGGGGCGACAGGCAGATGTGCAACAAACCTTGAGGGATCCTGATGAGGTGCGCCAGAGTCAGAGCGATCCACAGGTTCTGCTGTTCTACCGAGCTGATGGAGCCAAGCGTTGGGTGTGTGCTATCACAAGACAATTGGATCAGGAAGGGTTTTTGATCACCGCCTACCGCACCGGAGCAATCAAGGAGGGAACAGTGATATGGCGCAAGTGAACGTATTTCATGATCGAGTAGGTAACACCTTGGTGGTCTGGTTTGGCGATCCTGAGGATGAGGATGAGGTTGAGGAAACTGGTGACGAAGTTGTGCTGATGAAGGATCAACAGGGTCGGGTGATCGGATTCGAGAAGTTGAACTTTCTCCCTGCTTCGTCCGAATCTGTGCAAGTGGCATTCGCAACTCTCTCAGTTTGATGGGCCAAGAGACCAATGATCAAAGCGATCTAGGATATCTATCGTCCATTCACGGGGATCAGGCCAGAATAATCCTGAGCAAGAGATCCTTTGAACCCATGAGCCGATCCTCTCAGCCACGAAGGGAGAAGTTCAGCACCCTGCCTGAGGAATCGTTCCGACCACCTGAGGAGTCGTTCAATACCGGGCTTGAAGAGTTCCTCAGATGGGAGCAGTTGTTCCTCAAACCGTCGCAATCGTTCCTCATCTCGTTTGGATCGCCTCTAACTAGGTATAAAGGGTTTCTCAACCTGTCGGATCCGTTCCTCAAGCAGTCTCAAACTATCTGGATTGAACTTCGATCAGCATCGGTTCGTCACATTTGATCATCTAGCCCGATAGCCTTAGATCGGTTCAGATCTGATAAGCCGATCGCAACTGTTCCAACGTCCAGTCCCATTGGTGTTCTGGTTGCCACCGACCCAGATCAAAGCTGGAATGGGATCCACGCTGGTAGGCTTGCCAGAGGCGATCTCGAACCATAGCCCAAGAGTGACGCGACGCTTCCGGCCAGTCTGCTTGGTGACGCCACAGCATCCGCAAGAGTCCTATACCGATCAACACATGGGCAAGCCGAAACTTCGATCCCAACAAAAAGGCTTGAACTTCAACCTCACCCAGCGGATCAACGCCGTACCCTGTCAGCACATGCACACAGTCATGCAACTGCAAGCGGCGCGGGCCTCGATCCAGGACTTCCAACTGATGCTGAGTTAGAAATGCTGCAAGTGTATGCCCAAAGCTGCCAGGGGATAGATGACGTAACTGATCCATCACAACCAGTGGAGGTCTATTCAAACCCACCAGCTGAGACGACCAATCCAAAAGATCAAAGAACCCTTGGACAGGATCATGAGATGGATCTGAGGAAGAGTGCAGGAACATGATGAAACTCAATGGAGGAGTGAAAGAACACTGCTGAACACAAGGAATGATCAAGCCAAGAACCGAACGAAACCCCTGACCCTATTGGGCCATCCGATCTTGAACCAAGCCCGAAGCTTCTTCCTGAATCAGGGCTTGCTGCTCTGGTGTTAAGATTGATTCCCACGTCTCACGAGTTGACATCATCACAGGCCGGATCTGCCGCTTTTGAGACAGACTCAGATTCAGATCCAGTACAGCATCACGCATACCACTCCCCGATTCTAGTGAAGCTTGAAATTGCTGCTGTTGCTCAGGGGTTAAGATCGCTTCCAACTGGGCACGAGTATCCAAAGCCAACTCGATCAATTGATCTTCCTGTTCAGGGGTCAGATTCAACTCTGCCAAGTTTGGAAAAGTTTCGGCCAGAGTCGTATCATCGGCCTGAGCCAACAGCAAGATCGGCGTCGGATCACTGGACTGAGCTGCAGCAGGAGCCATCGGCAACATAGATCCAGCGACTACTGAAACGATCCCGATCAAGGCTAAGGGTAGATGGGTTTTGAAATTCATCACCAAGTTCATTGCAATACATCCTCTAGGAGTGGAACATTGATCAGACTGAAGGGGGAACTTGAAGAGATTGGTGGGTTAATCCCTGGTGTAATTCTTGCCCTTCCACACTCTGATCGTAGGCAACGGATCCGAGCCAAGCCTGCAGCAAACGTCATGATCAGTTCTTTAGCATTGACTGACCTGGGATAGATTGTGATCTGTGACAAAAGTCATCTCTTAGGGGTTGAATGGGGTGACTCTAGCGTGTTGACTGGCCGATCCAACTCCTTCTAAGCTGAGTCACGGATAGTGAGATCACATTGAAATTCATTTGCTAGCACACATTTGTTAGCGCATATTCGTTAGCAAAACAGTCAGCAAACCCCATCGATGATGATCGATCCAGCAATAGACTCGCCCAAAAGTTGGTGTATAGTTAAGACATTGATTTATATGTTGATTGGTGTTGTGAATCCTCTCCGATGGTTTCAGCGTCAGCCTGCGATCCGACCTCAGAATCACCCGTTTCCGTTTTTGCTTTACATGGAATGGGTATTATTAGGGGCTTCTTGCTTAATTGAACTCCTTCCAGGACTTCCCCGTTTTTCGCACTCACCTTGGCCTAGTCCGATCAGTATTATTGGGTTTACGATCATGGGGCTATGGCTGCCATTGGGGAAGCTACGCATTCAACTCATCTACACCGGAGTTGAGGTTATTTGGATTGGGTTAGGTGCTCTTTTAGGGAATTTTCGGTTATTTCCCTTTCTTTATGTCCCTCTAGTCATCCGAAGTTGCCTCATGTATCGGATCCGGGGTCAGATAGTAGTTTCCGCGATTGCCTGTATTCTGTTTCAGATTTCACTGTTTCGTCGATTTCAGCGAGCGATCCCGTTCGCAGTGGAGGTTGTGCCGGGTCAGTTAGAACCAGGGCAATTAGAGTTCATTGGCTTTATGTTTACCTTGTTGTTTGCGCTAAGTTTAGTTTTCTTGCTGTTGTTGATCAATACGCTCCTTGCTGAACGTCAAAGTCGAGAACAACTGGCTGCAGCCAATACTCAGTTGCGTCACTATGCCCTCCAGATCGAAACCTTAGCGACGGCTCAAGAACGAAATCGGATTGCCCGCGAGATTCATGATTCCCTAGGTCACGCCCTCACCGCTTTGAATATTCAACTGGAAGGCGCGATCAAATTATGGACTCTGCAACCGGAACGGGCTCATGATTTTATCCAGGAAGCGAAACGTCTCGGATCGAAGGCGTTGCAAGAAGTGCGCCAATCCGTCACAGCTCTGCGCTCGGATCCTCTGGAGGGGCAATCGTTACGGGACGGGATCCAGACCTTAGCTCAAGAATTTCATTCGATGACAGGGATCCAGCCAGTCTGCACCTTGGACATGGATCCGGATGTTGTTCTCCCCGGCGAGATCTCGATTTCGCTCTATCGAATTGTCCAGGAATCTCTCACCAATATTTGTAAATATGCTCAGGCTAGTCAGGTTTCGATCCAGATGATGCAGGAGCGCAATGGATCCCAATCCTGGTTACGATTGCAGGTTGAAGACAATGGTCAGGGGTTTAATCCCGATCAAAATACGATGGGGTTTGGCATCCAAGGAATGCGAGAACGAACCTTAGCGATTGGAGGATCCTTTCGGATTTGGAGCCAGATCCATGCAGGAAGTCGGATTCAGGTTGAGATCCCGTTACCCGATCCATTCCATTGAACCCAGTTTGTTCTGGTAGATCACCCAACACCCAATGCTGCAGTACTGTAATCTATGTAATCCATGTAGTTCGCACAGCCTGCAAGTCTACGAGTTTGCAAGTTTATAAGTCTGGTAGTCGAGAATAGACTCTCTAGATCAATAGAACCATTTTTCCCTAGATCATATAATTGCTTATGTTTAGGGCAGGATCACAACCGTTGGCAGCTTGACCGTAAATGTTGTACCTTTACCAAACTCACTTTTTACATCAATATCCCCACCCATGATCCGGCTAAACTCTCGACTGATCGCTAAGCCTAATCCCGTTCCACCATATTTACGGGTAGTTGAGCTATCGGCTTGGGAGAATGCTTGGAAAAGTTTACTCATTTGATCAGGGGTCATGCCGATCCCGGTATCGCTGATCGCAAGATAGAACCAGTCTTTCAAGTCAATATGGACCTGAGTTATCGACAGTTTGATCCTTCCTGCTTCTGTAAATTTATTGGCATTACTGAGTAAATTAAGCAAGATCTGGCTAACTTTAGTCACATCTGCGTGCATTGACAACTCTGGGATCTCTGGCAATTCAACCTCGATCTGATTCCCTTTTTTCTCAATCATCGGCTGAACAGTACTGATAACTTGATGGATCAACCTGGTAAGATCAAAAGTTTCTAGATAAAGATCCATCCGACCTGCTTCAACTTTAGAGAGATCTAAAATATTATTGACCAGGTTCAGAAGATGCTTTCCTGCTGAATTGATCCGTTCTAGATCTGGGATTAAAGCTTGATCGATCTCATCACTTTCCTCCACCGTCTCCTGCAGAATTTCGCTGTACCCAATGATCGCATTCAGGGGTGTACGGAGCTCGTGGCTCATATTGGCAAGAAACTGGCTCTTGGTCTGACTAGCGGTTTCTGCCGCTTCTCGTGCTTTACGTTGCAAAGATGCTTCTAATGCCTTTTGGCGCAGTTCTTGATTGACTCGCTTTTCAGTTACATCTCGAATATTAGCGATTACATTGCGCACCACAGGATCCTCAATTCGGTTGTTAAAAATAGCTTCTAATACTCGCCAGGAGCGATCTTCATGTTGGAATGAAAACTCAAGCGAATCCCGCTGGAAAGCCGATTGGGTCAAGGTTCGGAAAAAGGATTCTAATGATTGGGCTTGGTCCTTATCCACAAAGCTCCAAAGTTTTCGATTCACCATATCGTGAGCTCGATATCCCAACATGGTCGTGACAGAAGGGCTAGCATAGCGGATCTCGCCTTCAGAGTTGAGAATTAGAATGACATCTGAAGCATGTTCAATTAACGATCGGAAGTAGCGCTCACGAGCTTGCAGATCCCAACGAGCCTTTTGGAGGCGATCTTCTCTAGCCGCCACAGCTCCATGCATGGATTGAAAACAACGAGCAAGCTCCCCCGATTCATCAGTCCGCTGAGCTAACTTCACAATATCTGGGCGAAGCTTAGGGAGCGTAATTGACTCGCCTAACCCAAGCACATTGCTGATCTCCTGAGCTTGGTTAACTAATGTCCGAATCGGTTTCGTCACAAATCGCCCCAATAACCCATTCAATACCGCCATACCCACAGCAAAGATCAAGGAAAACTTCCACATGACTTGCCAAAATTGCTCCAGTCCTCTGCTGTAAACCTGATCAGCAGGCACATAGATCATTTGAGAGGCTACTATTTCTCCTAAGGTCCAGCCAAAACCATGCTCTGATCCATAGGTGGCAAGGAGGCTAGGAGGGGCGTTTTCAGGGATAGAGTGACAGCGTAGACAACTTTCCTCAGAAACGCTTAACGGTATTGCTGTGTAATAAAGTTGTTGGCCATTGGCAACGTGAAAGCCGGTCAATTCTTTGAGTTGATCATCCTGGCGAAACATCTCGATCAAACTCAGTTCAAAGGCATTCGCCTGATCACGGGGGTTGGTTGGATTCTCAGTGGCTTCTTTGTAGAGAAAATTTTCAAAGGTTTGATCTTCGGATCCTCGAAATCGATTAAATACCTCTGTTGCGGAATAAGCAGGCACTGTTTCAGGAATAAACTCTGGCTCTGTTTCTAGATCGTCCTGCAATAAGGGAGAAATCTGTTCACTTGTGTAGGATCGGACTGAATTCATCAGACCGACAATGACCTGAGCCTGCTCATGAACTTCAGTACGAGCGTGATTCTGAGCCTCTTGCATAAAATTGACTGCTGAGAGCAACAGTCCGATCAAAAATATGGACGTCAGGATAAGTGAGAATAGGGTGTTGAGGTTAACTCCCTTCCGCATTGCCTTGTGCCTCTAAAATCATGT
>CAZONZ010000014.1:0-3482 GCA_964581005.1 uncultured bacterium | reverse complement strand
GTGTTGAGGAACCCGATCGGGATCACTCCTCCCTGCTCCCCAACAAGCCTCCTCTCGATTAGGATGACGAGGAATGGAATCGTAGATCCGAACAGTTTCCAGATTAGCCGAATTGATAGTGTTTGCGGACGGGTTTGACAATTTTCCAGGTACATGAAAGTCCAGAGGGGAAGATCACGAGATCGCCTTGACTAAACTGCACGGCTTCTCCATTTTCCGGTGTCACGATCACTTCACCATCAAGGATGTAGCAGGTTTCCTGTTCTCCATAGGTCCAGGGAAACTCGGACACTTCTTTGGTCCAGATCGGCCATTGGGAAACCCCCAGCTGATTGAGACGATCTTGAGCAACCTGACGCTCAATCTGGATTTGGACAGTTGTGGGGCTAGCCATCGTTCATACTCCTGATCAACATTTGTAAATCACCTTTCAGCATCGATCCCCCTTCAGTGCTAATGCAGAAGTCCGGATCACGCTTTCTTTGAAATTCTGGCATAGGTTAGTAATCAACACCAGGTTTCAGATCGGCTCCCTGCTCAGCATAATGCTTGTGACAGACCATCTCCGAGTGAACACTGGCCAGATCAAAGTAGGGCAATGGAGCATGACAGCGACCTGTGATGATCACTTCAGTATCTCTGGGTTTCCGCAATAAAGCTTGGGCAATGGGCTCAACAGCCAGCAACTCTAGATCTACTGTGGGATTCAGCTCATCCATAATGATCGTTTTGTACAGTCCAGACGCCATCGCCGCACGAGCCAGTTCCCAGCCCCGCTCCGCTTCCACATAATCGATCTCCTGCTGCTTCCCGCGCCAAACGATCGCATCTCGCCCACAGCGCTGGTGATCCACAAGATCAGGGTAACTTTCCCGTAACGCTCGGATTGCCGCATCTTCGGTATAGCCACTCCCGCCCTTGAGCCACTGCATGATCAAAACCCGATGGGACAAATCTTTACTAATTCCCCGCCCGATCGCTTGCAACGCTCGCCCCAATGCACTGGTAGACTTGCCTTTCCCGTCGCCCGTATAAATCTCGATCCCACTGGGCTGAAACCCATTCTGCTTGTGCGGCACACTGCGCATTTCCGAATGCAGATCTGCAAGATCGACAATCTCTCTAGGAGCCCGCCGACCTGTGATGATCACTTCCATCTGATCCGGCTTCTGGCGGAGGGCTCGCACCACCTCGTCGGCAGGCAGCAACCCCAAATCGATCACAGGATTCAGCTCATCAAGCACAACCACAGAGTAAAACCCAGAGGCAATCGCCCCTTTCGCCACATCCCAACCCCGATGCGCTTCCTGCCGATCAAACTTCATGATGTCATTCGGGCCAAAAAACTCCCCTCGACCTGTGCGCAATTGATCGATCAAGTGGGGAAACCCTCGTTGCAGAGCCTCAATCGCCGCATCTTCGGCGTAAGGGCGACCAGGCCCCTTCAAAAAACGAACCAGCAACACTCGACTGGGAGCCTGATTTTCAATCCCCAAGCCAATCGATCGCAACACCACACCCAAAGCAGCCTGAGACTTCCCTTTCCCCTCTCCGTCATAGACATGGATCTGGCCACGTCGTCGGCTTTGGTTCTGAGCCGTCAAGATACCGATCTCTGCCATTGTTCGATCCCATCCCCTAAGACTCAAATCGACTTAAGCACTTGGACTCGCTCTGCTCATGTTTTGTTAAAACTAGTCCGATCCTCTGCACCGGATCGTCATCATTCGTGATCGATCCAGAATCCAAAACCATCTTAAGCGCGAACCTCCGATCTTGGATCACACCTGAGCATCGGTTTCCAGAAGCATCCGCAGAATCACGTGAAGACCCCGACGCTGATCCTACACATACAGGGTAGACTCCTCTAATCAACCTCAACAGCCTCAGAGAGGGTAGACTTTCCTCTGCCTCTATCAATAAGGATGGGAACAAAGATCCTGATACTCCTCTAGCTGAGTTTCGAGTACTTCCAGCAAGTGGGTCAGATGAATCCTTGATCATCCTTGATTATCCTGGATCACCAAAAGTTAGTTGCTCCCCTGCTTGTTGATGCCCTAGACTCAAAATTCAACGAATGACCAAGTGATGTCACACCGATCTGACCCCTCCAGAGAAAACTGGCTTTCCTTATTGCAGAATTGCAGAGGAATGAGTGGTGTCAAGTAGACTCGGACTCAGCATCTGAGGGACAATGACGGCAATGGGGAGCGTCGTCATGGAACTTTTGCTTGGGATCTTAATCGGGGCGGGGGTCGGGATCCTGCTGCATGGGTGGTGGAGTCGGCGGGCCAAACAGCTGACCTGGACTCTGCTGCAACGGATCAGTGCCACCGTCCATCTGGAACTCGCTCAAACGGATCCGCTCAAAGCCACAAACCAACTCACCCGCACCCTCCGCGAACAGCAAGCGATCGTTTCCAACCAAACCCAGGAGCTAGAGAACTGGCTCTCCCTGGTTGAATCTATGCCATTGGGGTTTATTCAGGTGGATGAATATAATCTGGTGATCCATTGCAACCCTGCTGCCCAAAATCTACTCCAAATCAAGTATTGGCAACCCCGGATCAAAGTTTTACTGGAATGGGTTCGATCATACGAGCTCGATCAATTAGTCGAACAAGCTCGACAGCGATCCACCATCGATCCACCTCCTTATCCTATCTTGATGAAAGAATGGCTGTTTTATCCATCTGGCGAAACGAAAGCGATCCCGATCCGAGGATGGGCCGTCTCCTTATCTTTAGGTCAAACTGCCATCTTTTTAGAAGATCGGATCGAAGCAAAACTTCTAGCTCAGCAACGGGATCGATGGGCTTCGGATGTTGCGCATGAGTTAAAAACACCTCTCACTTCGATCCGATTGGTCGCCGAAACCTTGCAAGCGAAAGTAGATCCAACCGCCCGAAGTTGGGTGGATCGGCTGCTGAATGAAACGATTCGGTTAACGAGCCTAGTTCAGGATCTTTTGGAGTTAAGTTCGCTCAATTTGGGATCAGCGGCAGCCTTGCAAATGCGTCTCTTGGATCTGATCCCACTTCTTGAAGAGGCATGGCAAAGTTTGGAACCACAAGCGAAACCCAGAGGGCAAGCGTTAGAGTATCAAGGTCCGGATCAGCTGATGTTAGTGGGGGATGGACAACGTCTTTATCGCCTGTTTTTGAATTTGCTGGATAACAGTATTAAATATGGGAAACCGGACACCTCGATCCATATTCGGATCCAATCCGAGGGATCAAAAGCGTGGGTGGAGGTTTATGATCATGGAATTGGCTTGCCTCCCGATACGTTTGAGGCGGTGTTTGAGCCGTTTTATCGAACAGATACCGCTCGTGATCGCAGTAGTGGGGGCACCGGGTTGGGGTTAGCAATCGTCCGTCAGATCGTGGAAGCCCATGGGGGTACGATTCAAGCCTGTAATCATCCGGAAACCGGAGGTCTGTGGATCCAGCTTAGTTTGAGTGCGCAATCGATCGAAGTTG
>CAZONZ010000013.1:2318-22082 GCA_964581005.1 uncultured bacterium | reverse complement strand
GAACCTAAGCTGTTCATCTTTAGGTCATAGAATGTGATCGAAGTGACTTAGCCTATCTTGAAGGCAACTTGGTTCTCGCTCCAGCTCTAACTTAGAGGCATAGATATCGGCATGAATGTTCAGATCGTCTCATATCTCAATCAGCTACGTAGTTGTCCACGATCTTCACTTCAAACCCATCATCCGATTCCACCCAGCTCTCGTCCTAGCCAGCTCCTTCTGATCCTGATCGGCTTAACCCTCCTTTTGGGCCTTGATCGATCTCCAGCCTTTAGCCAAGATCCGACGATCGTTGAATGTATCAAAGCGGTAACCGCAGCAGGGATGAGCGCGCCAGAGGCTTTTGCCGAATGTACCGATCAAACATTACCGGAGCCAACTCCCCAACTGACCCCGCACCGCATTCCAGGCGACACGATCCCAGTCTGGTTAGATCTGAATCAACTTCCGGCTGAACGCCGATCTCTAGTTGCGGAATATGGCCGCAGCTTTAATTTTGACAACAACTTGAAATATGCCGAAAGCCTAGAGAATGCGATCCTGGGCTTTGAAATTCAGGAGCTCAGCCGGGACGAAGCCACCCTTTTGATCGATCAAGCCAACACCTACTCAGTCACCAAACTCGAACGAGCTTTATTCCCCCCGTTTGGTCTCCGAGCCAAGATCTATACTCTGTTTGGCTTTAAATACGAACAATTTGACTATGAGGAGATCGAGCAAGAGGATCTGACCCAAACGACAACCACTGGATCATGATCCTCTACCTTAAGCACAAACCCACTCGTCTACCCAGGTCTTTGGATTAACACCATCTAACCAAGGCCGTAACATTTGACCTACGATCTCAACTTCGATCCACGATGTTTCGGTGTGAAGGGGTTGAGGTAAATCGATCAACAACGGCTGAATTCGCCGAAAGATGGCATAAGGCACAAAAGCCTCTTCTAACGTCATATCCTGATCGGATCCTGATTTACAAAATGCCGCAAACGCTGGAATCGCTAGCCCATTTTGATCCCAACCAAAACGGTGATCAGGTTGCCATAATTGCTCTGCTTCAACAGCCCACTGCAACTCAAATTGACCTGGCAAATTAGGTAAATTGACGGGATCATGCAACCAACCTTCTCGATCAGCCGTAAACGCTGCCGTCAGATCCGGTGCATCCAATACTGAAACAATAAACTGATCATGAACAGCATCCACAGCCTCACCATCCCAGAATTGGGCTACTAACAAAGCCGCAGATTTTAGGTCTGGATACTTAGCAAAACAAGCAGCAATAATGGGCTTGGCCCACCCTTCGATCAGCATCATGCGCAGCTGAGCTGTTTCTTCCGAACTCCATCGAATTTGCATGGTGATCCTCACTGGTACTAGTCCGATCGATTCAACTCACCCCCCTCAAATCTAAACGTATCCTAAATCAACCCAGAAGAACGGGCTCTGATCCACATGCCATCCTGTGTGATCCATCATGGATCAATGTTGGATGAAGGGACGTGATGAGTGCCTGCCGATGAAGCACAAGTTCTGAGAATTGCTAGGCATCTCAGGTGAAGTTTGTTATAATCGGCTGGTCACTCCCTAGATTTGGTGAGTCTAACGCTAAGACTACTCGGAGGTAGGGAGGCTGTCAATAGTGATATAGAGCGATATAGTGGATTTTGATCCCGTTGATTTCTGCACACCCCTCAGTGACATGCACCCCCTATGACTAGTTCAACCTCAACCCATCCCTCCCCTCGCCTACCCGACACCATTCACGGCTCATCCAGTACCTCTCGACCCGCCACCAACTTTGGCAGCCGTCTGCGTCAGGTGATCGGTGATGAAGCCATCTATTCGTTTTCGCGCCGTTCCAATGTGAGTGATACAGCCTTACGCAGCTACTTAAAAGGATCCGTCCCCGGCATTGACAAAGTGCAACTGATTGCTGAAGCTGCTGGTGTCAATGTGGAATGGTTGATCACGGGGAAAGGTCCGATCCACCCTGATGATCTCGACGCTCACGATGACGATCCAGGATCCGCGTCTGACTATGTCTATATTCCTCTGGTTGATCTAGAGGTCTCGGCTGGGCCGGGGCGAGTGGCTGAAGCAGAGTCGATTGCTGATGTGGTTGCGTTTGAGGCTCAATGGCTTCGATCTCAGTTGAACACCAATCCAGCTAAGCTCAGCCTGGTCACCGTGAAAGGTGATAGTATGTCTCCAACCTTGTTAGACGGAGATCTCATCTTTGTCGATCACACGGAAATGGAACTGCGTGATGGGATCTATGTCTTTCAAATCGACGGCGACTTGTTGGTGAAACGCCTCCAACGCTTACCAGGAGCTCAACTCAGTGTCATCAGTGACAACCCTCATTTCCCGCCGTTTACCATCGATCTTCGAGATCCAGGTCATGAATTTAACTTGATCGGGCGCTATCGAGGCCGCTTGTCGTTTGCTTAGGGAGATGCTTAGGGAGATTAGATCACTTTCTGCTCAACTCCAAAGCCTACCAACACAATATCCTCCAAGGGTTGCCCCTCATCTGGGCGGCGATAGTTCATGATCTTGCGGATCCGGAGGCGGGGTGTGGTGAGGGTGATCGAGTCAATGGCAATAACCCGTGTGTAGGTCGTGGTCATCTGCAGTTCCATCTGATCTGGATCGAAGCGGAAACGCGCTACCATGGGTCGATCTTCCTCGTAGGCGCGATCGCGGAGGTAGTCACCTTCGAGGATGGGGGTGTCTTCACGATCGGGCAAGAAGAGCATATTCAAAGCTTGTGACACCGTTTCTCCCTTTGCCGAGACGGTATCAAACTTAAGGTGAAAGCCTAGCAAGCCATTGATCTCTGCCTGGGGAGGATAGTGATTGTCGGTGAGCACTTTGGCTTTGAAGTCAGGTGTCAGGGTTCGGATCGTAAATTCGGTTCGGGATCGCTCAACCTCCTGCTGGGGGAGATAGTGGTAGGTCCGCTCGGTGACCCAGCTGCCAATGCAACAGTCAAAAAAGTGATGAAACTTAACGATCGCGCCCACGCCAACAAAACTCCCTTAGTCTTCCATCAGTCCTTCTCAATCTAGTATCTGCCAAAACAAGTCTCTAGCGATCGTGAATCGTAGGGTAGATCGGAGTTTGCATTGCTTAAGCTCGACCGTGGTGGCGTCCCAGGTGTGGTAGGGTCGGGTATTACTGCATCTAACGATATTCTCTCTCGTGATCGAGGGCTGACTGGACACGTGAATCGACGCCACTTTCTGCTGGTAACGGGATTGGCCTCAACCTGGGATCTCTGGAGGAGGGATTCAGCAGAGGCAAGGTCTGATCAGGATCAACATTTGGAGCAGCGGCGGCAGAGGCGGCCCTCTCGATCAAAGTATGTAGCGGTGCGGTTGTTTAGTGCAGTGATACCGTTACAGGATGTGACTTTATTAGCCCCGTTTCGGTTGGAGGGGGAGATCTTTCCGGCGGGGGTCTGGAGGCTTCATGTTCACCAAGGGCAGTTATTTTTGCGGGGAGCGGGTCAGCCCCGTCGTTATCATCACGCGATCCTGTTAGAGCAAGCCTATGGGATCGAAGTCCCCCATAGTGAACCCCGCCGCTACCGAGGGGTGATTCAGATCCACCCAGTTGGTGAACAGGAATTAGAAGTGATCAATTGGGTTGAACGCGAAGATTATCTTCTCAGTGTGGTTCCCAGTGAAATGCCCGCCACTTGGCCAACTGAAGCTCTGCAAGCTCAAGCGATCATTGCTCGAACCTGGGCCGTTCAACATGAAGTCAAACCTGCTATCCTGACGCTGCCTAGTCAAAATCCTGATCTGGCCAAGCGGATTCTGGCTGACTCAACCGCCGATCAGTTTTACGGTGGCCTGCGCTACGAAACCCAACTCACAACTGCCGCAGTCCGTGCCACCACCGATCAGATCCTGACCTATGATCAAGCCCCGATCACTGCATTTTTCCACTCCACCTGCGGGGGACATACCAGTGCGAAGCAGGCAATCTTTGGTCCCCCCGACCACACGTATTTGCAGGGAGTGGCTTGTCCTTGGTGTCAGGCTTCTCCGTTTTATGGTCCTCACACTGTCAAGATCTCAGCGGCTGATCTGGTTCAGATCGTTGGCAGTCGAGATCTGGATGTTGTTGTGAGTGATCCCTATGGTCGTCCGCTCCAAATTCGAGTCGGATCGCAAGTGTGGAGTGGTCAGGACTTTTGGCTGCAATTAGGCCAATCGATTGGGTGGGGGATCTTGCCCAGCAACCGTTTCGAGATCGAAGCCCATCCGGATCCTCAGCTGATCTACCACTTTACCTACCGAGGGGCTGGACATGGTGTGGGCCTGTGTCAATGGGGGGCCAAAGGTCAGGCGGAGGCGGGTCGATCGGTGGATCAGATTTTGGAGCACTATTACCCTGGGACCACAGTGGCTTTCAGCTAGTTCAGCTAGGCCGACGTTGGATAAACGAGGGGAGCTCGATTTGGGCTGGGCGTCGATCGGGTTGACTCCCGGTTTTGCCATAGGTGCCTGTGCTGAGGGAGCGATGAGCCGGATCAGAAGCCTGAGCACGGGATCGAGCCGATTGCCAACGGGTCTGTTGAGTCTGGGAGTCGGGGGCGGGGTCGAGGGATAGGGGTGGAATCGAGGAGGTGGATCGCGGGGATGGGTTGGTTCTGGATCGATCACGTAGGGGCATGGGGGCAATCTTGCCTGTGGCTAGACGGCGGAAGGATTCGCTCTCCTCATAAACGGGTTGAGTGGGTGTGGGATCGGGTGTGGGCTCAGTGGCTTGGCTCCAGGTTGAGATGGGTGCTGGAGTGGTTGGAATTGTACTGGGATCCGGATCTCTAGGTTTATGATCATGGCGAGCTTGAGCGCTGGCAGCAATCTCTCGTGACCCCTGTCCGTCGGAGTAGCTAGCGGGACGAGGCCAGGATCGAGATCCAGCTTCACCCCTCCAACCCGATCGTGATCCACTTGCAGCCACAACTCTTGTTCCAACATCCGATCCCCCGGCAGCAGGAGCGCCCGGTATCCGTCGCAGATCCGGCAAGATCCGGGGTGAGGTCGATCGGGAGGCGGGTAAAGCTGCTGAGTGACTTTGCAGATCCTCTAACTGGGATTGGACCTGCTGATAGTGATCCTGAAGCGCGGAGAGTTGAGCTTCAAGATCGTGTTTGGTGGATTCCAGCAGGGCAACTTCTTTTTCCTGCGTTTGGGCATGGGCGTGGGCTTGAACACACTCGGTCTTGAGATCTTCAACCTGTTGCTGCAGTCGCTCGATCTGTTTTTTGTTGACCAGATTATGGGCTTCTGCCAGTTCTCGCCGCCGTTGGGCTTCCTGAAATTGGGTCAGACTGGGGCGATGATCGGCTTCTTCCATCCATTCTGCGTGTCTGGCTTCGGCTTCTTGCAAAGCGGCTCGTAGGTGTTGGATCTCAGCTTTGAGTTGTTCAAACGCCTGCAGACTGGGCCGTTGCTGGAGTTCATCCTGGAGCTTGGCCTGATCCCTCTGGGCTGTTGTCAGATCGTGATGGAGGGATTTGAGCTGGGTTTGGAGCTGGGTGATCTGTTCAGCGTATTCCTGGCGCACAGCATCTCGCACCGCCCGGATCTGAGCTTCCACATCAGCGACTGGGATCCGTTGTTCCACCTCGGTGACAAGAGCCAACCGCTCAGATTCACTACTCGCCAGCTGATCTTGAACCTGACTGAGAATGGTTTGGACTTCGGTGATCGCTTCAGGGGTTGGACGTTGTTCGAGTTCAGCGATCTGGGCTTGGGCGGTGGCGAGTTGGGTTTGGAGAGGTTCGTACATCGCTTCGTAGTGATCACGCAGGGATTGCAGTCGGGCTTCGACCTCATCGGGAGTCGGTCGTTGGTTCAGGGCTTCGGTCAGATCGGTGATCTGGCTATTGAGGGCTGTGACTTGAGCCTCTAACTCATGGGTTTGGAGTTGGGATTGGGCATAGTCGAGCTGCACTTGCGGCAGGCGGGCGGCATAGTCACCCAACTGGTTGGCATACTCCTTCAGTTCACCCAATTCCTGCTGCAACTCAAAAAAGCGACTGGGATCAATCCGCCGTTCCAGTTCTGCTTTGAGCATCTCGATCTGGGTTTGGCTGGTGTTAATCTGCGCTTGCAAGATCTGGACGTGCTCCTGGGTAGGCCGCCGCTCCAGATCCCAGATCAGCTGTTGCAGCTCCTTGATATGTTCGTCTTTCTCCTGGAGGAGCTCTGGGCTGGGACGGTGGGCCAAAAGCTCATGTTCTTGGCGATAGCTGGCCAGGGCTTGGTCGCGGTTTTCCAGTTGGGCTTGGGCCTCAACCAGTTGCCGCTCCAGACGATGGGTACACTCGATCTGCTCTAGCGATAACGCTTCGGATTCCGCCAGCGATCGCTCCAGGTTTCGCACCCGTGCCCTTAGTGCTTTGAGTTGCTCCTCAGGAGTGTCCATAGTTAGCCCGCCTACAACGAAGCCTGTATCGCGGTCATTTTAGCAGCTCCATGCCCATCTGACACGCCTCTGACCCCATATCTAGAGATTTTTGCCAATCCGATCCAGACTTTGACCCTATCACTGTGCTTAGGGGATCGATCGGAAAAGGGGGGTGAGAGCATCCGTTGGCTGCTCTGAACACGATAGACAGAAACAGAGGTTCAGTTCTCGCTGCCTGAGGATGGAGTTAAGTCAACCTTGAAACGAACCCCATGCTTGTGAGAGAGCGCCTCAAGTCTTTTGAACAGAACATAAATTTTGAAGAGATCATAAATTTTGGCAAGATCCCCGGCCAATCATGACGTTCCTCTTCATCGAAGCTTAAGCAGATGAGTCTCTCCCATCTTGCTCGAAACCCCTCCAAAGAATTGGCGTCACCGAGAAACCCTGTTATCATGAGTATAAAATTTCTATCTTGGTCATGCTGGCTACTATATCCCCCATTCCAAGCTTTTGTTATAGCTTGGCTATGCTAAGGCAGGATAACTCTCTACACTCCTAAAATCTGCTTGACCTGTTTTTGGACCATACTGCTTAACGTATATTTCTCAAGTCCTATAGATAGTGTCTTAGATCTCTCCTAACCTCCATAGTGAGCCTGCTCAGCGGTACTACCACTATAATGGGTCAGTGTGGCAGCTTAGGAGATTCAGATTCTAAGGAGTTCTGTTGAATTGTTTTTGCACTACTGGGAGGGTGGATCTTGGAACTTGCATTGGGCTTACAGAAAGCAATCGCGCTTGCTTTGCTCATTGGTGTGGGTTACTTACTGAAGTTAAAGTTCCCTACATCACCTCATCAGCTGGCATTTGCGACTCAAGGCTTGAAGATCGTGATCTTGAGTGTTTCCCTGCCAGCCACAATCTTTTTATCCATCATTTCAACTGATCTAGATATTTTAACGGCACCCTTATACACATTAGCGATCAATCTTTATCTGATGGTGATGGGGATCCTCTTGGTCCGGTTTTTGATCGCTCCAGGACGGCGTTCATTGCGTCGATCGGTGGTTTTGATGTTTCCCTCCATGGCTCCGGGACTGACGGCGTATCCATTTATTGATCAATATCTGGGTGGGGACGGGATGGCTTGGGCTGCGTTGGCAGACGTGGGGAATAAGATCTTTGTCTTGGTAGGGCTCTATGCCTTGGCGATCCATTGGGCGCAGGAACTGTCAGATGTATCGCAGAAAGTAGGGCAGGCCCGTTGGCGAATGATTGTGATCTCTCTGCTGCGGGAGCCGGTGAATGCTGCCATTGTGGTGGGGTTAGCCTTGGCTGTGGCTGGGATTCATCAAGACCAGATCCCGTTTCTGATTTTAGATCCGATCCAAAAACTCGCCGCCTTCACCACCCCACTGATCTTGATCTTTGTCGGGGTCTCGCTCAAATTTGATGTGGCTCAGCTCAAAGACATCTTAATGATCTTGCTGTTTCGATCAGGTGCGGGCTTCTTCTTCAGTGCGGTGATGGTGATGCTCTTGGCTCAACCCTCGTTGCTAGTGCCAGAATCGATCGGTTTTGCGTTGCTGCTTGCGGTCACTCCCCAGGCAGGTTGCAGTCTTTGGCCGCTGATGCACGCGACTCAGGTTAATGGGGATATCCGCCCGACGTTTGATACAGGATTTATTCTGGCTTTACTGACGATCTCGTTCCCCTTTTCGATCGGGATGATTATGCTGATGTTTTCGGCAGGTTCGTTCTTTGCCTTTCCTCAGCATCTAGCCTTAGCCGGAGCGGTGTGCCTCGCGTTGTTTAGTCTCCTGTGTTGGCAGACTCGTTCGGTTTCAACCCTAGCCCCAGTTCAAGCAACAGCAGTGACCCCGATGAAGCATGATCACCTCTCTGAAGCGGCCCATTCTGCAGCAGATTCCCATGGAACTCGCAACGCTGATCGCTCTCAAGAGGGTGGATCAGAATCCTTGGTTGCATCAAGCCCATCGTCAAGAACACCTCGTGGATAATACGCAGGTTTAGACCTGTGCACGTCTAACGACTCATGATCATCAGCACATTTCAAAGAGGCGATAAAGGAGACCCGTGATGGCGAAACCATCTGAATCGATTGAATCTGCATCAAAGACTCAGTCGAATTCATCCCATTCAACCCTGATCTTCAGCTCCCCAGAGCCGATCCCTTCCGATGCTCTTCCCAAGACGGAAAAGGCTACTCGTCTGAGACACCACTTGGGGAAGCAACTCGGTCGATCGAAACGATTGATCTCATTTGCGGTTGTGGGAGGAGCCTTACTGGTGATCGGGGGGTTTGCCTTTCAAAGCTATCGATCGCTGCGTAGCATCATCTTAGAGGGGTTACAAGAGAAGGCTCAGTTACAGGTTGAAAAAGCCAATAGTGAAATTGATGAGTGGTTAGCAGCCCGTTTATCCGAAGTTCAAGCGATCGCCAATACGCCCCAAATTCGTTCCCTCGACTGGTCCATTGCAGAACCCTATCTCCAGTTAGAAAATGATCGGACTCCCGATTACTACATGTTCATCCTGGTCTTTGCGGATGGGACTTACCACACAACCTTATTGGGGCAGGAAAAGGCAAATGCCAACTTGAGTGATCGCGATCATTTTAAGCGGGCGATGGCGGGTGAATCTCATGTCAATAATCCGATCATTTCTCGATCCACAGGGACGGTGCAGGTCAATGTTGCGGTGCCGATCTGGTCGTTCCCACCCTTCAATCGAGCCACGATGTCGGAGGATCGGGCCGCAACCAGGGCGCGGAACTTAGCCTTGTTTAACTATCCCTCTTCTGATCCGTTCGCCAAACCCGAAGTGATTGGTGAGTTTTCCGGGCTCGTACCTGTTGATCGAGTTACTGAAGTTGTCTCCGAAATTGTATCGGGGAGGGGAAGTTATGCCTTCACGATTGATGCTGAAGGGGTTCCCATTGCCCATCCTGATCCTGAGATCTTAGAAGAATATGCTGCCAGGAAAAGTTTGACAGAGCATCCGGATCAAGCCTTAGCTGGGATTGTTCAACAAATGATCGACACTCCCGCCGGAACGGAGTTGATCCAGCTAGCTTCGGGGCAATGGGTGTATGTAGCCTACTCGAAGCTGAGTCAAGCAGGGTGGTCTACAGCTATAGTGATCCCAGAAGAGAACCTAGAGCAACAACTTTCAGTCTTGAACTACCAGGCCAGTGCGTTGGGGGCTTTATTAGTTGGGGCTGCTGTGATCGCGCTGTACCAATTGGATAAATCCGAAAAAGCCAAGGCTGAGGCGGAGCAAGAGGCTCTGTTAAATCGTTTGATGGAGCGGGTCCGATCCTCCCTGAATCTGCAAACCACTCTGGAAACCACAGTTGAAGAACTGGGTCGTTTGTTGAATGCGGATCGAGTCACTTTTGGTTGGTTAAATCCGTTGACCAAACAACTCGAACGGGTCTGCCAGTTCCGCTTAGATGGGCAACCGCCTGAACTGGGACCGTTACCTCTCAGTGAGTTTGGTCGTCTGGCCGATTGGATGATGCAAGGGGAAATGATCCAAATTAACGATGTCAATCAGGCCAAGAAACTCCAGCTCACCCCTGACGTGATCGAAGCTTATCGCAACTTGGGAGTCAAAAGCCTCCTGTCCCTACCGATCCAGCCAGGGGAGGGCTATCGGCGAGGGTATATTACCTGTGCTAATGCCTCAACACGGCGTTGGACGCACGATGAGGTGGAGTTATTCAAAGCGGTTGCGGCTCAGTTAGAGATCGCTATCAATCAGTCCACCCTTTATGCCCAGAAAGAAGAACAGTTTCAGATCGTGCAGCGGCAATCGGATCAGCTTAATCAAGCCTTGCAGGAATTGCAGGAAGCGAAAGAAGTTGCGGATGAGGCCAAAGAAGCCGCCGAAGCTGCTAACCAAGCCAAGAGTACCTTCCTAGCCAACATGAGCCACGAGTTACGCACCCCGATGAATGCAATCATTGGCTATAGCGAAATGTTAATGGAAGAGGCCGAAGAGGTTCAGGACGACTTTGTCCCTGATCTCCAGAAGATCCATGCTGCTGGAAAACACCTGTTGGGCTTGATCAATGACATTCTGGATCTGTCTAAGATCGAAGCAGGCAAGATGGATCTTTACCTGGAGACCTTCGAGGTCAAGGCCATGGTTGATGAAGTCGTGGCTACCGTTCAGCCCTTACTCCAGAAGAACAGCAATACCTTGCGGCTCAACCTTGATACTCACTTAGGATCGATGCGTGCAGATCTGACCAAGATCCGGCAGAACTTGTTTAACTTGCTCAGCAATGCCAGTAAGTTTACTCAGGAAGGCTATGTTGATCTGACTGTTGCCCGTCGCGAGTCCCAGGGCCGTGAGTGGATCGTGTTTCGGGTTAAAGACTCCGGAATTGGCATGACTTCCGAGCAGATGGCGAAACTCTTTCAAGCCTTCACCCAGGCGGATGCTTCGACCACCCGCAAATATGGGGGTACAGGATTGGGCTTATCGATCACCAAAAAGTTCTGCCAAATGATGGGGGGGGATATTAGGGTTGACAGTGAAGTGGGGAAAGGCAGTACCTTCACCTTCTTCATTCCGGCTGAAGTTCAAGATCCGAAAGACCTAAAACTGCCAACGA
This sequence comes from uncultured bacterium, assembly GCA_964581005.1. GTDB lineage: Bacteria > Cyanobacteriota > Cyanobacteriia > Thermostichales > Thermostichaceae > CAZONZ01. The sequence continues at coordinate 11,003 of CAZONZ010000013.1, read as the reverse complement.
GTCCTCAAACCACCCAGCCCACCCAAAGTGGAGCAACAACCTTACCTGCAAATGGATCCAAGGTTCTCGTGATTGACGATGATCCGGCGGTGTGTGAGTTGATCAGTCGCTCCTTACAGAAAGATGGGTTTCAAGTCACCATTGCCACCAGCGGGGCGGAAGGGTTGCGTATGGCTCAAGAGCTTGTGCCCGATGTGATCACGCTGGATGTGATGATGCCAGAGATGGATGGTTGGGCAGTGTTGAATACCCTCAAAACGCATCCGCAACTCAATCACATTCCCGTGGTCATGGTCACGATCGTGGATGACAAGAATTTAGGCTACGCCCTGGGTGCCACGGAGTATCTCACCAAGCCTATTGATCGGGATCGACTCTCCGATATCCTGCGCCATTACAAGCCCCAGGGCGATCAAAATGAAATCCTGGTGGTGGAAGATGATCCCCCCAGTCGGCAAATGTTGCGGCGGATGTTGGAGAAAGATGGGTGGAATGTCATTGAAGCTGAAAATGGTCGGATTGGTCTAGAAAAAGTCGTTGCTCACCAGCCAAGTTTGATCCTGTTAGATTTAATGATGCCGGAAATGGATGGATTTGAGTTCACTACCCATTTGCGCTGCAATCCCCAGTGGCGCTCGATCCCGATCATTGTCTTGACGGCCAAGCACATTACCCAGGACGATCGACAACGACTCAATGGTTGTGTTGAGAAGATCCTCCAAAAAGGAGCCTACAAGCGTTCCGATCTGTTGCAGGAGATTCATCGGCTGGTCCACACGCATGTAGGGGAGCCGACCCCGCCGTCGAGTGCGCAACCAACTTCCTTCGCCACAGATTCTGCTGCCATTCATAATGGTGCTAGCACTCAGCATGTGGGTCCGGATTCATTAGTCGAGTTAACTCGATCCTAGAGGTTATCTCCACCTAGGCAGAGATCGGTGTACCCATCCGGCCCTTCTCGATCATCAGCGGCCTCACAGGAGACAAGTCATGAGGAAACTATCTATAGTGGACCGATACCGATCGACTCAGGTATTGGATCCCGTAGCTCCGGACATGCAAACGTCTCCTGTAGAGAGCTCTCTATCAGCTCCACGGCCTGCTCCCGCAATGCCCCAGCGAGTATCGAGACGACTCCGACCCCATCAGTTCCTTTCCCTGATCCTCCTGAGTGGTACATTCTTGATCATTGGAGGACTGGGGTTCCAGAGTTACCAATCAATACGGAGTATCATCCTGGATGGATTAAAAGAGAAGGCCCAGCTCCAGATTGAGAAAGCTAATAGTGAACTTGATGAATGGCTGGTGGCCCGTCTCTCGGAACTTCAGGCCATTGCGAATACCCCTCAGGTTCGCTCGATGGATTGGTCCATTCTGGAAAGCTATCTTCAGTTAGAGAAAGATCGACTGCCTGATTATTTTCTCTTTAGCCTTGTCTTCCCTGACGGATCCTTCCACACCACTCTCCTCGGTCCCCAAAAGGGAGAATCTAATAAATCCGATCGGGAGCATTTTCAACGGACGATGGCCGGAGAAGCTTATGTGAGTGATCCGCTCATTTCTCGTTCCGCAGGGGTAGCGAATACAGTCATTGCTGTCCCTATCTGGTCATTCCCGCCGTTGAATCGGAATGTGTTCTCAGCGGATCAAGTGGAAGCCCGGAGTCAGAACTTGGCGTTCTTGAATTACCCCGCGACTGACCCTTTGACTGAGCCGGAGGTGATCGGCGAGCTTGGAGGATTAGTCCAGGTGGATCGAGTTGCAGAGGTGATCGAAACCATTGTGGCGGGAGAGGGAAGCTATGCGTTTGTGATCGATGCGGAAGGGATCCCCATTACTCACCCCGATCCAGCCCTTCTGGAAGAGTATGCCGCAAAGAAAAGTTTGAGGGAGCTCCTGATCTGGCCTTAGCTGGGATCATTGATCACATGATCACAACTTTGGCAGGGACTGAGTTGATTCAACTTGATTCGGGGCGGTGGGTCTATGTAGCGTATTCTCGGTTAAGTCAAGCGAATTGGTCAACTGCATTAGTGATTCCACGCGAGACTCTAGAACAAGAACTTCACGCTTTAAATCTGCAGGCTAGTGTGTTGGGGGGAGTTTTGGTAGGGGCAGCCGTGATCGCCCTTTTCCTGCTCAAACAAGTTGAGAAAGCCAATAACCAAGCGGGCCAAGAAGCCTTATTGAACCGTTTGACGGAGCGGGTTCGATCCTCCCTAGATCTGCAAACCACTTTGGCCACCACTGTGGAAGAATTGGGCCATTTGTTAGACGCTGATCAGGTTACCTTTGGCTGGTTAGATCCCAACAAGAAGCAATTAGCCCAAGTGTGTCAGTATCGACAGGATGGGCAGCTGCCTCAACTGGGTCCCTTGCCTATCAGTGAGTTTGGTCATTTAGCCACCTGGATGATCCGAGGAGGATTGATCCAGATTCGTGATGTTAATCGGGCTAAACATCTTCAACTCTCACCTGAGGCAATCGAGGCGTATCGACGGTTAGATATTAAAAGTTTTTTGTCATTACCGATTCAACCCGGAGATCGTTTTCAACAGGGTTATCTTATTTGTTCTAATGCTTCGGTGCGGCGCTGGACTCAGGACGAGATCGAGTTGTTTAAAGCGGTCGCAGCTCAGTTAGAGATTGCGATCAACCAATCGACCCTCTACGCCGAAAAAGAAGAGCAGTTTCGGATCGTGCAGCGCCAGTCTGATCAGCTCAATCAAGCGTTGCAGGAGTTGCAGGAAGCTAAAGTCATTGCCGATCAAGCCAAAGAAGCTGCAGAAGCTGCCAACCAAGCCAAGAGTACTTTCCTGGCTAACATGAGCCACGAGTTGCGCACCCCGATGAACGCGATCATTGGCTATAGCGAAATGTTGGCGGAAGAAGCTGAAGAGGTGCAAGAAGACTTTGTGCCTGATCTGAAGAAGATTCATGCTGCTGGGAAACATCTGTTGGGGTTAATCAATGACATCCTGGATCTGTCCAAGATTGAAGCAGGCAAGATGGATCTTTACCTGGAGACGTTTGATGTTAGAACCATGGTTAATGAAGTGGTGTTCACCGTTCAGCCCCTGCTCCAAAAAAATGAGAATAAATTAAGGATTAAGATGGATCCTAAGGTTGGCTGGATGCGGGCCGACTTGACTAAGATCCGGCAAAATTTATTTAACCTACTCAGCAATGCCAGCAAGTTCACTCAGGCAGGTCAGGTTGATCTTGCCGTTGCTCGCCGTCAGGCTCAAGGTAAAGATTGGATTGTGTTTCGGGTTAGAGACACTGGAATTGGTATGAGCCAGCAGCAGATCGGTAAACTGTTCCGAGCCTTTACTCAGGCGGATGCCTCGACCACGCGCAAATATGGTGGCACAGGCTTAGGCTTATCGATCACCAAAAAGTTTTGTGAGATGATGGGCGGTAATATTAAGGTTGAAAGTGAAGTGGGCAAAGGGAGTACGTTTACATTCTTTATTCCAGCTGAAGTCATCGATCCCAAAGAGATCAGACTTCCCCCCCAGATACGCCCCAGCCAACCCCTTCATCAAGAGCAGGAATTTGTCTTGCCTGCCATTGGTCCCAGGATTTTAGTGATCGATGATGATCCCTCCGTTTGTGAACTGATCAGTCGCTCGTTGGAAAAAGATGGGTTTCAAGTTAGCACCGCCACCAGTGGTCCAGAAGGACTGCGCTTAGCCGAGGAGCTTCGCCCCGATGTGATCACTCTTGATGTGATGATGCCAGACATGGATGGTTGGACGGTTCTGAGTACACTCAAAAACAATCCCCACCTCAGTACCATTCCAGTGGTGATGGTCACGATCGTGGATGACAAGAACTTAGGCTATGCCATGGGAGCCACAGAATATTTGACCAAGCCGATCGAGCGTGAGCGTTTAGCCGAGATCCTGCGCTATTGTAGATTGCAGCCTGATCAACGAGAGATCTTGGTCGTGGAGGATGACATGGCTAGCCGTCAAATGCTAAGGCGGATGCTAGAGAAGGATGGTTGGCAGGTTACTGAGGCAGAAAATGGTCGAGTAGGGTTGGAACATGTGACGGCTCACCCCCCCAGCTTGATCTTGTTAGATTTAATGATGCCGGAAATGGATGGGTTTGAGTTTGCCACCCAGTTGCGTAGCCATCCTCAATGGCGCTCGATCCCGATCATTGTGCTGACGGCCAAGCACATTACCCGTGAGGATCGCCAACGGCTACAGGGGCAGGTGGAGCAGATCCTGCAAAAGGGAGCCTACAAACGATCTGATCTGCTCCAAGAAATTCATCGGTTAGTCCATACTTATGTCAATGAGCTCTCAGGCGGGCCGATCAGTCTAGAGGTTGATATTGCCGCCCTAAGCCCGTGATTATTTGCAACTCTAAAAGTAAATCTATTACCTTAGAAGCGCAAGTTAGTAGGTGATACGTGTTGGCAGATTAACTCCCCTTCCGGGGCCAACCTCCTTCCAGGGCCAACCGTGGTGAGCAGAGTTCCCGTTCAAGCAGCAGGCAAAGGCAGAGCAATGGCGAATACGAAGATCTTGCTGGTGGAAGATAACGAAGACAATCGGGATATGTTATCCCGTCGTCTCCAACGCAAAGGCTACGACATTGTCATTGCTGTGGATGGCGTTCAGGGAGTTGAGGCGGCTCAAGCGGAACGACCGGACTTGATCTTGATGGATCTAAGCTTACCGTTGATGGATGGCTGGGAAGCAACTCGCCGGATTAAGAAAGCTCCTACAACCAGTCGGATCCCAGTGATTGCCTTGACCGCTCACGCCATGTCCGGGGATCGAGAAAAAGCGTTGCAGGCTGGCTGTGATGATTACGATACCAAACCTGTTGATCTGAAGCGGCTTTTACCGAAGATCGAAGCTTTGCTCGCCGCTGCTCAGTCTACCCCAGCCCAGCCCCTAGAAGACAATGCTCCTGCTGTCCCTCCTGCCCCAGGCCAACCCCCACTGACGGCTGAGCTGATCCCTCCCACCCTTCAAAAAACGGTCACGATGCCGGAGACGGAAGCCGCTCAAGCTCAGCGATCTTTGTTACTAGTCGATGACAACGAGATGAATCGGGATATGTTGTCCCGTCGTCTGGTCAAACAAGGGTATCTGGTGACCACGGCCTCGGATGGGCAAGAAGCTCTCACCTTTCTGGAAAACGCTGGGCATGGCTTTGATCTGATCTTGCTGGATGTGATGATGCCAGGCATCAGCGGGATCGAAGTTCTAACCCAACTGCGGCAGCGCTACACCTCAACTGAATTACCGATCATCATGGTCACGGCCAAAGATCAGAGTGAAGATGTGGTCAAAGCCTTGGAATTAGGCGCAAATGACTATGTCACCAAGCCTGTCGATTTCCCGATTGCTCTAGCCCGGATCCAAACTCAGATCTCGTTGTTGGACCAAGCTGATCGCCAGCGGGCCAAACAGCAAGCCGCCCAACCCGCTTCTGATCCATCCCTGTTGAAAGGACGTTACAAGCTCAGCAAAGTACTTGGATCCGGTGGGTTTGGCCGCACCTACATCGCTAAGGATACCCAGCGTCCTGGTGAGCCGATCTGTGTGGTGAAGCAGCTCCGCCCCAGTCAAACGGATCCTAAGGCGTTAGCCATGGCTCGTCGCTTGTTCAATACCGAAGCTGAGACCCTGGAGCGACTTCGGCATGAGCAGATCCCTCAGCTACTAGCCTATTTTGAAGAGAGTCAAGAGTTTTATCTGGTCCAAGAATATATTGAGGGATCGTTATTGAGTGATGAGCTAGAGAAAAAGCGATTCAATGAAATGCAGGTTTTGGCTATGTTGTGGGACTTGATGAATGTATTGCATTATGTTCATCAGCAGAAGGTGATCCATCGAGATATCAAACCCCAAAATATTATCCGACGTCAGCAGAATAATAAGCTGGTCTTGATCGATTTTGGAGCGGTCAAAGAAATTACCCTCTCTCGTAGCGAAGGTCGAGATAAAACCATTGGGATCGGGACTCGCGGCTTTGCTCCGTTAGAACAGTATGCTGGCCGGCCTCGCTATAACAGTGATATTTATGCAGTGGGTATGGTTGCCGTTCAAGCTCTAACCAGCTTAGTGCCCGATCAGTTGGAAGAAGATTATGAAACAGGCCAGTTTCTCTGGCAAAAGAAGACTCAGGTGAGTGCGCCGATTGCTGCTGTGATCGATAAGATGATCTGTACTGACTTTACTGAGCGCTATCAATCCTCAGCGGAAGTCTTACAAGATCTGCGTCGGATCGCTGAAGCCGTTCGCAAGAGGCGCGCCACAAGTGGGGGACTAGCAGGACCTGGAGGGGCTTCCAACTGAGTCAACATTCTAGCTAGGTAGATCTTAGATCCTGATGGTTCTAGGTAAAGGCTAACTCGACTTTCGTGAAGCTGTAGGCTAAGGCTGATCAAAATTCGGATGGATCCCCTCCCGTTTGGATCTAGCCCTACCTCAAACAGGCGATCTTCCTTGGTGAGGACTAGGGTCATCTCCAGATCAAGCGGCAGGACTCCCTTGATCTATCGTTGTCAATTCCTTAGGATCAGCCCACTCATGTGTGGACTTGGTGAACATCGTGCAAGCTCTTGATCTCGATTCCGCTTCCCCTGCTCAGCAATTAGTGGATCCTGTCGATCCTACTGATATCAATGGCGCTCTCGATCTTACTGCAGATCTGAACTTACACTTGCCAGATCCCAACGACGATCAGCTCCCTGAACTTGATTTTCAACAGCAGGTGGAGGTGGCATGGCACGTTTGCGATCGCTTTGATCTGCAAACCGATATTTGGCGAGGGCGGATCCTGCGGGTGATTCGGGATCGAGAAAAGCGTCAGGGTGACAATCGTGGCAGTGGCTTCTTGAATTGGTTGAAAGATCGTGAGCTCAGTAAAAGCCAAGCCTATAGTCTGATCGAGCTTGCCGACAGTGCCGATGCTCTCTTCAGCCAGCAAAGTCTGGAACCAGAGGCCATTGATCGCTTCAGTAAACGAGCCTTTGTTGAAACCGCGCAAGCCCCCCCTGAAGTTCAGCAAATGATCACCGAGTCTGCTCAACAAGGTCAACGGATCACCCGTCGGCAGGTGCGAGAACTCTCCGATCAATGGGCTGCGATGACCTCGGATCTTGTTCCCACCGAGATCAAAACCAAAGCTGCCACCCATTCGATCCCGACCCGCTATGTGGCTCCGTTGGTGCGGGAGTTAGAAAAACTGCCAGAATTACATCAACAATCGTTGCAAACGGAGCTGGCAGCCAACCCCGATGTTGAAACCCTGAAACAAGCCACCTCCGAAGCTCGCTATCTGGCCCGCTACCTGGAAGCTGCCTCACGAGTTCAAGCGCTCACCTCCGATCCCAACCTGGATTTGGAAACAGCTCTTGCGGAAGCCATGCGCCTTGGATCCTTGAATTTGACTGCTGATCTAATGAACCAGGCCGCTCAGTTAGAACAGCTTTTGGCTAAACTTTATACCACCTGGACACGAGTGAACCAACTGTCTGAAAAACTGTATCTTTCTACCGGAGCCAGTACCCCGCACCTGCGAGCGCTCTTGGACTGTCTGGATCAGCTTACAGACTCAGCCATCGAGATCACGGTCGGCAGTGATGTCAACTGTCACCGAGTCCGGATCCGTATTGAAGTAAACCCTTTTGCTAACCCTGTCGATCCCGTACACCCTGAATAAAGAGGACTTCAGCCGATTTGAGCGATCCATGGGGGTGATCAAGCTACTCACAAGACAGCTACACTGGACTCATAGAGTGTAAGCTCACCAACATGTCCCATCCCAGCCCTAACGATCAAGCGCCACACCAGAACCTGGAAAAGATATTTTTTATGTAAAGCTTTTCTCGGATAAAATTGAGATAGAGTGTCTAAATACAAATATTTTTTGAGGAAAAGGCCGGTCTCTTAATTGCTCAAGGAGGTTTTTTTGATGCTAAGCATATCTGTTGATGAAATGCAGCGAGATCCCCTCAAGTATCTTCAGCAAGTAGAGGCCGGAGAAACTCTTGTTATTTTTAGACTTGACAAGCCAATGGCTGAACTTAAACCTGTTGCAAGTAGCAAGCAATTACGACCATTTGGTTTGTGTGCAGGTGAATTCACTGTCCCTGATGATTTCGATGCTCCTTTGCCAGAAGATTTACTTAGCGCATTCGAGGGTAAATGAGGATTTTGTTAGATACGCATATTTTTTGTGGTTCATTAGTGGTGATACTCGGTTGTCAGCAGATGTTCGAGATGCAATCCGTAACCTAGATAACGAAGTTTATCTCAGCTCGGCTTCAATGTGGGAAGCAATCGTTAAATACCAGTTAGTTGACACTCCCCGCACCTTTAGGTTGAGAAGTGTCAACTGAAGTCAGATGGTATCGACTAACCCAACCACCCTTTGAGATCAGGGTCAGCAGGTCAACTGGCACCGAGTCTGGATCCGTATTGAAGCAAATCCTTTCGCTAACCCGTCGATCCCGTGTACCCTGAATAAAGAGAACTTCAGCCCATTTAATCGACCTATCTGTGGGGCCGATGAGCAGATTATGACAAACTTCACGAAAACAGATCGATCAACCATTCGATCGGTTGTGAAAAAGCAGCTAGAGTCTTTTCAACGAGACGATGCGAATACCGCCTTTGCCTTGGCCTCACCAGGGATCCAGCAACTCTTTGG
>CAZONZ010000013.1:0-2218 GCA_964581005.1 uncultured bacterium | reverse complement strand
ATCGGTCTGTCGGACGTAGCCGTTTAACGGAAGCCTTTTTATGGAACTAGCCTACAACTTTGCTTGGCTGATCCCGGTTTACCCCCTGGTTGGGGCCTTTTTGTTGGGGATGGGGATCCTGGCCTTTAACCCATTGACTCGGTCGCTGCGATTCGTAATGTCAGGAGTGAGTGTTTTCCTGGCTGGAACTGCAATGACTCATGCCTTCTTCTTGCTCTTCAGCCAGATCCAAGGGCATGACCCGTATTTGTGGAGTTTTACCTGGGCACAGGCGGGAGACTTCGTGGTGCAGATGGGCTTTACCATCGATCACCTCGCTGCCATGATGCTCGTTGTGGTGACCACAGTGGCCTTCCTGGTCCAGATCTATTCGGATGGCTACATGGATCATGACGAGGGCTATGTTCGGTTTTTTGCCTACCTCAGCCTCTTTAGCTCCTCGATGCTAGGGCTCGTGATCAGTCCCAACCTGGTCCAGATCTATGTGTTTTGGGAACTGGTGGGGATGTGCTCATACCTGCTGATCGGCTTCTGGTACGATCGGCCCTCCGCTGCTGAAGCCGCCCAAAAAGCCTTTGTGGTCAACCGCGTCGGTGATTTTGGCCTGTTGCTAGGCATCTTGGGACTTTACTGGCTCACCAACACCTTCGAGTTTGAGGAGATGGGCCAGATCCTGCAAGGGTTGGTCGAGTCGGGAGCTGTCGGGGCTGGCTTGATCGCTGTGTTCAGTGTGCTGGTGTTTCTGGGACCTGTGGCCAAGTCTGCTCAATTTCCGCTGCATGTCTGGCTTCCGGATGCGATGGAAGGCCCGACTCCGATCTCAGCCCTGATCCACGCGGCAACGATGGTGGCTGCAGGAGTCTTTCTCGTCGCCCGGATGTTCCCGGTGTTTGAAGGGATCCCGGTTGTGATGAACACGATCGCCTGGACTGGAGCTGGAACGGCCTTCTTGGGAGCTACAATCGCCCTCAGCCAAAATGACATTAAGAAGGGTTTGGCCTATTCAACGATCTCCCAGCTGGGTTACATGATCATGGCAATGGGATCGGGAGCCTATGCAGCGGGTCTTTTCCACCTGATGACCCACGCTTATTTCAAAGCCATGTTGTTCCTCGGATCGGGTTCTGTGATCCACGGGATGGAAGCGGTTGTAGGCCATGATCCAGTCCTCGCTCAAGATATGCGGCTGATGGGAGGCTTGCGTCGCTACATGCCGATCACCGCCATCACCTTTTTGATCGGGACTCTGGCGATCTGTGGGATTCCACCCTTTGCGGGGTTCTGGTCGAAGGATGAAATTCTGGGATCGGTTTTCCAGGTCAGCCCTTGGTTGTGGGCAGTTGGCTTTGGTACAGCCGGGTTGACAGCGTTCTACATGTTCCGGATCTATTTCCTGACGTTTGAAGGGGATTTCCGGGGACTGAATCAGGAGCTCAAGGATCAAGTTGCGCATAGTCAAGGTCAGCCTGTGCCCGCGTTCAATTTCGCCTACCAGATGGGTGAACCCACCGTGTTTGGGCCAGGGGCGATGGATGTACGCGAGAAGACCCAGACGGAAGCTCATACCCACGAGGATCATGATCACCACGATCATCAGGGTCATGCCAGTAGTCCGCATGAGTCCCCTTGGACGATGACATTCCCGTTGATCGCTTTGGCTGTGCCCTCGATGGTGATTGGTTTGATTGGGACGCCATTTGCTAATTTCTTCGAAGCCTTTATCCAACCTCCTGGTGAAGCCGAAGCTGAGATCAGTTCCGCCTGGATGGGGGAAGCCGTTGAGCAATGGTCTGAGTTTGTCGCGGGTGAATTTGAGTGGTCGGAATTTCTGATCATGGCTGGTAGCTCAGTTGGGATCGGACTGATTGGGATCACGCTGGCTGTGCTGATGTATTTGACCTACCAGATCAATCCGGTGTCGTTTGGCGATCGGGTGAAACCGTTTTACCAGTTCTCGCTGAACAAGTGGTACTTTGACGAGCTTTACGATCGCGTATTCGTGCAAGGAACTCGGTTGGCAGCTCGGATGGCGCTGGAGGTGGATAGCCGGATCGTGGATGGCTTGGTGAACTTAACTGGGCTGATCGGGACGGTGTCTGGCGAGATCCTCAAATATCTGGAGAATGGTCGGGCTCAGGTCTATGCTCTGGTCATCTTTAGTTCGATCGTGGTGATTGTTGTGATCTCTGGACTGGGTTTCTAGTCAGGAGATAGGGGG
>CAZONZ010000012.1:18929-22154 GCA_964581005.1 uncultured bacterium | reverse complement strand
ATGCGCCCAATACTTCTGTATTTAATAATACGCTTTTAGGTGAGCTTACCCTGGTGAATAGGCAGGCGTGTGGATAAATTCTACGACTATCTTATCCCTTATCTCTGCGGCTTGTAGATACTCCCTCAACAACCCTTTCATCTTCTCTTTGTGCGTTGAGTTGTTACAGCCCTTTCGTGAATTGATTGGCACACCCCATTCCGTTTCCCATGAGAGCGAGGAGATTAAGCCCGTACTTGATAATCGGCGAAAAGGCTGTAATTCAAAGATTTTTCATCCGTTTGCTCAGATGTCAACTTCATGAGCTGCTCGATCTCGTCCAGAAGCGCACTAGTCATTGTCAAGAAGTTGCCCTCAGCTATGCCTATCCCACTTTAACTTGAACATCAAATTTGCATCAGTCTGCCCTTGGGACACAACAACATTTCCAGTAGCATTCATCTGGATCCCAAATGTCACTTCTGCTTCAGTAACATCCGTTTGCTCCAACTGTAGCTCGATAGAGCGAATCAGCTCACGCACAGTTGAGAAGTCAGGAAAAGGAAGAGAAACAGTTGATGTTGTGTCTTGAAGCCCATATCCAAGTACCCCCTTCGATGATCCGCTTCTCTGATCTGAGACGTTGACCCAAACAGCCATAGAAACTCCTTGATCAAGATTGCATCAAAACCATCATAACCCCTATAGAGAGATCATGGCGTACCCCCTCACTTCAGCTTACCTCTAGAAAGTTTGCTCTCGCACATTCCTCGTCAAACGTGTTTCGATTGATAGGAATTATTGTTACATGTGCAAAGGGAAGCAAACTCCATCACGCAAACCGATGCCCTAACTGCATGGGATCATGAACGGTAATTTTTTTCTTATGGATTGAGATCTTGTTCTCCTTGCGCAGATCCCCCAGTAAACGGGTAATGGTCACACGGGTGGAGCCGATCGCTTCCGCAATCGCTTGATGGGAAAGTCTCAAATCGATCGTGATCCCGTCTTGGGAGGGGATGCCAAAATCGCGGCAGAGGATCAAGAGAAAACTTTCCAACCGTGATTCCATATCCCGGTGAGCCAGGGTTTCAATCATCATTTCGGTTTGGAGGATCCGTGACGATAGCCCTTTGAGCAAGAGCATTGACAATTCCGCGTTGTCCCGCAGCGTCTTTTCCACCTGTTCAATCGGTAAGGACAGGAGTTCAACCGTCGTGAAGGCAACGGCATGATAGAACCGATCCGATTTCTGGCCTGTGATGAAGGACAACACCCCGAAAATACTGTTTTCTCGGAGTAAAGCCACCGTGATCTCCTCTCCCATTTCATAGACTCGTGAGAGTTTGACAGCACCTTTTGAGAGGAAATAGACGCGTTCAGCTGGATCCCCTGGGAAAAAAATTGTTTTACCCCGATCAAATGTCTCAGTGACAGGTGGGAATTGATTCCCCCCCAGCTGCTTGAATACGGAAATCAAGGATTGATCAACCACAGCAACAACCATCCCGCCTCTATTCCCAGGATAGACAGTCTTCCCATAAGCCATCTTCCGACCCACACATGGATTGGAGGAGGATAAGGTGAGAATAGCCTAGTAGCTAGGTCCGGGAGGCTTTGTATCAGCTGTTACGATTTCTGGAGATTACTTCAGCCGATGATCCACAGTATGAACCTGAGTATGAACCTGAGTATGAACCTGAGCCTTCTGCTGTTTCGATGGATTCCCCCTTTTAAGGTGATTCAGAGCAGAGCCTGACCCAGATCGAAGCTAGATTTCAGCCCGCCCCTACGAAAGATTTCTTCGAGTGCTTATCCCTCGGCCCCAAGACTTGGTGCAGATGTCTCCGAAGGGGGTACGGATTCCGCTGGCACAGAACCTGGATCGGCTGAAGCGGGAGTTGTGGTTTCAGCTGGACTTGATCCTTCTGTGGCAGGTGATTCAGCTGATTCAGGGGATTCGGGTAATGTCATCGCCACTGCTGCTGAGGCTGGGTCGGATTCCGATCCGTTGGTCTCATCCTGCTGATCTGATGTTGGAGTCGGTGGAGGCTCAGCGGGGGGAACGGACTTGGCTGGATCTGCGGGAGTGTTTGAGACTAAGGCGACGCTTGTTTCGGATCCAATGGATGGTTCAGACCCAACTGGAGCGGTCGTTTCACCTTGCTCAGCCAGATCATTTTCATAGCGAGATCGCTTTAGACTCTCATCGATCACCACATAAATCAAGGTCAGAACTGAGATCAGGCCCGTTCCAATCAACACCCAGAAAAGATTTGTATCCATATCTGATCCTCACCCGTTGCTGAGCTCATCAATCTAATCTCCGCCTCTGAATTCATTTAGGATCCAGGCGGATTTGGGTTAACCCCTATCATATCGTGATTCGTAAGACTCCCCTCTCCTGGATCGGCTAAGATGAGCAAAAATGTTCACGAAACAGTTCACAAAACAGTTCACAACACAACTACGTTTTGAGCCGATCGGGAGAGCAACTTGCTGACCCATGATGTTCAGGAGTCTCTGACACAAGGGGAAGTATTTCGGCCTCCAGTGATCTGGGCAGCGTGATCCGTGATGGCTATCTAGAGAACCTACGAGGTTGGATTTGGGTGAGATCCATGAGAACGATTCTTGTGATTGAAGATGATGACTCCACTCGTTTGTTTATCCAGCGTCTGCTGAGGAAGCATGGCTACTGGGCTCTGGGAGCGTCTACAGGGCAGGAAGGGATCCACTTAGCCTTGACGTTGCAACCGGAACTGATCTTGTGTGACATTCTGATGCCAGAGGTGAATGGGTACGATGTCTTTGAAGCTCTTCAAGGTTCTAAGCTCACTAGAGATACGCCCTTTATCTTTCTGACTGCAAAGACCTTGAAACGAGATACTTACTATGGGATCTGTCTGGGTGCTGATGACTATCTACCCAAACCTGTTGATCCAGAACAATTGATTGCCGCTATTGATGCCCGCCTGAGTAGTCTTGATCTGACCCAACCAGCTCCTCATGACGATCCGCAGCCTTTTGGCACCCCTTCGGTTGAGTGGTTTGAGCAACAGCTGATCACTCCATCTCTGCAAGCGCGCTACCGAGGGTGGTACATGGCGATCGAACCGGAAAGTGGTCGATGTTTTCTGGGGAAAGATGCGTATGAGGCTCATCGATCCGCTGCCAAAGCACTTCCCAACAAAGTTTTCATCCAACTCCAGATCTAGATCTTGACTGCGATCCTTGACTGCGATC
>CAZONZ010000012.1:12768-18829 GCA_964581005.1 uncultured bacterium | reverse complement strand
CTTGACTGCGATCCTTGACTGCGATCATGGTGTCTGGCTCTGCTACAGTAGCTCCATTGTTAATTCCATCGTTTGACAGAGATCCGGACTATGTTGACCTTCCAGGCTCTAATGGCTACCCTGCATCAGTTTTGGGGCGATCAAGGGTGTCTGATCGTTCAACCCCATGATCTTGAAAAAGGGGCTGGGACGATGAATCCTCATACCTTTCTCCGATCGCTGGGGCCGGAACCTTGGCGAGTGGCCTATGTTGAACCCTGTCGCCGCCCAACCGATGGACGCTATGGGGAAAATCCCAACCGTCTCCAGCAGTACTATCAGTATCAAGTTTTGATCAAGCCGTCAGTGGACAATATTCTGGATCTTTACCTCGATAGCCTGCGGGCTTTGCAGATCGATCCAGCGGATCATGATGTCCGGTTTGTCGAGGATGACTGGGAAGCGCCAACCTTGGGGGCTTGGGGGGTTGGCTGGGAGGTTTGGTTGGATGGGATGGAGGTGACCCAGTTTACCTATTTTCAACAGGCGGGAGGGCTGGATTGTCGGCCTGTGTCGGTTGAGATCACTTATGGTCTAGAGCGATTGGCGATGTATTTGCAGGGAGTGGACTCGGTTTACGATATTTGCTGGAATCACCACCCTGCAACGGGACGGATCCTCTACGGTCAGGTTCATCACCAGGGTGAGGTGGAACACTCTTGCTACAACTTTGAGTACTCCGATCCAGCAATGTTACTCAATCTGTTTAACCAATACGAAGCTGAAGCCAAGCGATTGATCGAGTACTCTCAACAGGCGATCCAGTCTGCCTCTGACGAATCCGCTGACCCATCTTCTGGATCTTCAAGTTCAGTGGTCATCCTGCCTGCTTATGACTATGTGCTGAAATGCTCTCATACCTTTAATATGCTAGATGCCCGTGGAGTGATCGCTGTGGCTGAACGGACCCGCTACATTGGCCGGATCCGTAATTTGGCTCGGCAGATCGCAGACGTGTATGTCCAACAACGATCTCAGCAAGGCTACCCTCTCTTATCGAAGACTAATGTTTCAGTCACGGTGGCGGCTTGATGGGGGTATGATCGGAGTTCAAGGCTGATCGATGCTGATGGGTTGAGGTTGATCTTGATCGACGGATCTCAGGAATGGATCTCAGGAACAGATCTCAGGAGTTGCTATTGATCCTACGGATTGTCTGCAGCGGATTGTTTGCAGCAGCAGGAACTGGACTCATGGTTCACCATTGCCTGCAAGCGATTGATTCGATCGTGAAGTTGGGTTAACTGCCCTGGGGCAGGTTCCGTTTGAGTTTCCAGAATGCCTTTGATCTCAGCCGCTATCTGGGATCCGGAATTCAATCCATAGGTTCCTAACAATCCTGTCAATTGATGGATCGCTTGAAAGGTTTGCTGATGCTGGAAGGTGTTCCATTCTCCCTGCTCCCACGCCTGGAGAACAGCTTCCACCTGAGCTAGCTGATCTAAGGTTTCTGGTTTGAATTTTTTCCAAGCTTGGGCTAAGGCTGCCTGCATCATCGAGATTCGAGCGGAGGTCTGATCGTCCTGGCGTTCAGGATCCTCAGGATCCTGTGGATCAACTATGTCTGGAAGATCTAGAGAGGCTGAAGCGGGGTCATCATGAGCACGATCCGCTGCAGAAGGGGCTTCAGATCCAGAGCCAGAATGTATAAGCGAAGCAGCACCTTGAGGAGTATCTAGAGAAGAAGCTGAAGACCTTTGGGGATCTGGAGAGCGAATCTGATCCACTGAGGCACCTGGATCAACACGATCGCTGGGATCAGCAGAGTTGTTGGCATCTGCAGAGACTTGAGGTGGAGCGCCTAATCGATAGCCGAGGCCGTAAACCGTTTCGATGATCTGGGCAGGCACCCCAGCAGCTTTTAACTTTTGGCGCAATCCCTTGATGTGGACGCGGACGGTTCGCTCTCCAGGAGAATCTTCAAAGGTCCATAGCTGGTCTAGGATCGCGTTCAGGCTAAAAACCCGCCCCTCATGTCGCAGAAACAATTCTAAGAGCCCATATTCTTTTGGAGTCAGCGGGATCGGTTGACCCGCATAGGTCACTTTGCAACTGCGTGGATCAAGCTGTAGCCGTTCCCATTCCAAGATAGAAGGTGTTGTTACGAGTCCGTGGCCACGCCGTGATAATGCCCGGATCCGAGCCAGTAATTCAGGCAGATCGAAGGGCTTCACCACATAATCATCGGCCCCTGCATCCAACGCTGCAACTTTATCTGAGCTGGTATCCTGAGCAGTCAACATCAGAATAGGTTCAGGATGGTTGTTTGCGCGCAGTTTTCGACAGAGATCCACGCCGCTCAGGTTCGGCAGGATCACATCAAGAATAATCAAATCGTAGCTACCCGCATCGGCATAGGCCCATCCCTCTTCCCCATCCTGGACCCAATCAACCCGGTGTTTATGCTGGCGGAGAGTGTTAGACAAGAGTTCTCCGAGGCGACGATCGTCTTCAACCAACAATAACTTCATGCCTAGTCTCCTGCCATAGCAATTCTTCACATTATGATATGTTAGGTACTCTCATTCAAGCTTCCGCTCTACCCCCGATCAACCTCAGCAAAGTCGCGTAAGTTACCCAATGCTGAGGATCCTCCCAGTTAAGCACCTTTGCCGTGGATCGGGATCTTGCAGAGAATAATCAACAACGACTCAAGCTGATGAACTTGGGCAAACGCCTTTAGTGTGCCATGGCTAAGCCTGGGCTTTTGATCAGAACACTAAGTTTAGAAAGGATCCTGTCGTAGCCTTGATTGATCATCTAAGACCCCTCCCTCAGATCAGACTTGATCCCAACGGGCTCCTCTGCTCAAGGATCGTCTGCTGATCCCGGATCTGTTGAGACACATCCTGACCAATCTCAGCGATCTCCTGAGCGACTCTGACGGTCTCTCCCAGGTAGATCCGGATCCCAACGATCAGGGGCTCTAAGGCTATCATGGCTTTGGAGGATTGGATCAGGTTGAGAACCTCTTGGGCGTACCCTGCGGCGGTTGTGGCTATTAGCAGATCGGTGATCCGTTTAATGAGTTCGTGCTGAAAGGAAATAATCTCTAAAGAGACAATCGGTTCCATGAATAACGGAGAGAGCAATTCAAGAACTTGTTCCCATTCTCCTTTTGTTCTCAGGAGATCAAGAAGAGATAACCATTCATCCCAAGCACACTGCTCATCAGGGTTGATCTTTATGGCATGATCGAAACTCTCTATAGCTTCTTCATATCGATTTAGATCTTTGAGTACTAACCCTTTATTGAACCAAACAGGATCCCAATTAGGATTGATTTTTATACAACGTTCATAACTCTCTAATGCTTCTTGATGTTGACTCAGATCTCTTAGTACAACACCTCGATTGTTCCACACGAAATTATGTTTAGAATTGATCTCAATACAACGTTCGTAACTCTCTAGTGCCTCTTGATTCCGACCCATACTACTTAGCGCATTACCTCGATTATTCCAAAGTCGATCATGATCAGGTTTGATCATAAGAGCATAATCAAAATCTTCTAATGCATCTTCATGTTGGCCTAGCAAGGACAAGGCAATGCCTCGATAGCGTAAAGCTTCATAGTTGCAAGGATCTTTCTGAAGATCTTGACTACATCGTTTTATAAGTCCTTTAAGAATATTAGGCGGTGTTTTTCTGGCTAATTTATCCTTCATATTCCTATCTATAATGGGAGCAAGTAACTTGTAGAAGAGAACATGATCTTCACACTGATCTATCTCTAAAGTACTGACTTCTTTCATGATATCTGAGATCACCTGAAAAAGCTCCTCTCTCTCATAGAAGCTAACTAGAAAGTTTACAACTGCTTGAACTCGAATGGAAGCATACCCACGTCGTCGCATGAGGTAGTATATGTTAAACAAACGTTCCGAAACTTGATATAACTTCCTACGTTTACCTTCCTCTAAGATCACAACTGCCCCTCTCAACACTAAGCGATTAAGTAATGAGCTCGCTTTATTAACCCCGATCCTCGCAATCTCAGCAACTTCTCTAGCACCTAAAGGATCCCAAGCATCTAATAGAGCAACAAATACTTTTCTTTCGACAGGAGCAAGATGATCCATTTGCCCCTTAAAGTAGTCTGTATGATCATCAACCAGCTGGATCAGGTTTTTCATCAATTCTTGCAAGGATCGCTGAGCCGAAAATTCAGCCAGGATCCTTAAGAGGCGAGGATTTCCTCCTGTCAAGATCTGCATAGGTCGTAGACGGTGATCGGTGAGCTGATCTCCTGTGATCGCTTCCCAAAGGATCCGGCATTCAGACAGATCAAGCGGATCCAGAGAATAGATCGAGAAAAACTCAAACCAGGCTTTGTCAACATTACTGATCTGATCAAAACGTGACGTTGCCGTACCTAACAGCATTAATCTTGGCTCCGTTTGCAGGGTATGGCGAAGATCCCAGTCACTATCTGAACTCATCTGTTCACCCAGAAGCATATTCAGGTTCTCTACAATCAACAGGATCCGTTTTCCGCTGTAATCAGAGAAATCCAATAGCTGGGATAAAGCTCGATCTTGTAGCCGTTTTTCATCAGGCTCTTTCCGCAACTCTTCCGCGATCTGTTGCCAACGAGGATCTTGAGTCAACTCAGACAGATGAAACAAAGCTTCTAACCAAAACTCTCCCGGAGTCGTAACAAGATAAGACTCTTCAGCAAACGGGATCGGATACCACTTAGCACTCAGATCATGATCGGTTTCCAGGGCTGCAGCCACGCGATGCACCAGGGTTGATTTTCCCGATCCTCGTGGCCCTACGATCAGGATGTGCTGATTAACGGATCCAGTATTCCCCTGAATGGTTTCTAGAATCAGATCGAGAATATGATGACGCACGACAAACGAATCGATGATCTCCTGATCGGTTTGAAATCTGGGGTTGTATTTTGGTACAAAGTTCATGATCGACCTCTCTGTGAAGCTGGAGTGCAGAAGAACTGATAGCGCCGTTTCCACCAATCCTGAAGCAGTTTTGACTCAAATCGATAGCCACCCTGATCCTGAACTAGATAGCCATCATGTTCCAAAACTTCGAGGATCGGACGAGCTAACCCGATGAGCTGGTGCGATTCAGTATTCGGGAAATACTCCTGAGCTAAGATCAACACGCTCTCAGCAGTTAACGATCCCGTCACAGCAGATTCAGTCAGAAGATCCAAGCTAAACGGATAGGATTCGGATCCTAAGATCAACTTGAGACGCTCTTCTAAATGGCTCAACTCAGCATGTCCTTTAACTCCCAGCATGTCCGTGTCATAGATCCGTTTCACCTGATCGGGAGTGATCTCAGTTTGTTGGCACTTTCGACAGTCTCGGTAGAGAAACTCAAAGAAAAGTTGAACATGATAAGGAATATAGATCCCTAACTGATCTAGAAGTATGTCGATCGAACCTGAAGCATACGTGAGCTTGTAAACAGGTGCGATCGCTCCAAAAATCCATAGGCAACATCTCGATCCCAGGGCTTCAGATCAAACGGAGACAGATGATTCACCATTGCACTTAAACTGGCCTGTTTCAAAATCGGACCCAACCCAATCGATCCGGTCACTACAAAGCAGATACGCGGCTGATACTTAAGACTAATGCTTCTCAACCAGGAGAGAAACAGATCCGCCTCTTGCCTCCCTTCAGGCATGATCTGATTATCAGGCCCTCTCAACATCCTCCCGATCAGAATTGGCACCTCATCCATCAAGATCACCACAGGCCGATCTAACTTCGCCAAACCCTCAAACAGCCGCTCACCTTTGTCTTGCCAACTTACTCCCGCCAAACCAGCGCGGAATGTCGCCTTGATTTCGCCCATTTGCAGGGAATCGATCTGTTGAGTTCCCTGTTTCAGAATGTTGCCAAATACCTGCTTAGCCTTCTCCCAAGCCGGAGCATACTGACGAGTTTCTGCACTGATCTCTGTAATAGCTTCTGCAGTTGAAGCACAATTCTCAACATTAACCATCAAGCATAGACATTGATCCTGTAAGCGACGAGCCGTTTCC
>CAZONZ010000012.1:0-12668 GCA_964581005.1 uncultured bacterium | reverse complement strand
GTCCATCTAAAAGTAATGAGGGCTAGTCGAAACTGACAGGCCCTCACTCGAAATGTCTTGATCCTTTGAAGAAATGGGGGTTCAACAGTTCAGAAGATCTACTCGACTCCCTCGATCCGATCCTCAACCTCTTGATAGAGCTCCTGCAGCCGCTCGATATTGGCATCACTGGTATTCCAGTAGCCACGCCCGTTCACCTCTAGCAGTGTGCTGACGATCTTGCGGAAGGAATGAGGATTCAGATTCATCAACCGATCCCGCATCGCCTTGTCGTCAATGAAGGTAGCATTGGTTTCTTCGTAGACCCAGTTATCGACAGCTCCCGCCGTAGCCGACCAGCCAGAGGTGTTGACCAACCGCTTCGAGATCTCGCGCACCCCTTCATACCCATGCTTCAACATGCCCTCATACCACTTGGGATTGAGTAGCTTGGTCCGCGCATCCAACCGCACCGTCTCCGAGAGCGTCCGGATCTGAGCATTGGGTGTCGTGGTATCCGCCATGAACGAAGCTGGGGTTTTGCCATCCGTTCGTAGCGATTGCACCAGCTTGGTCGGATCAGAATCAAAATAGTGACTCACATCCGTCAGACTGATCTCGGCAGAATCCAGATTTTGGAACGTGACATCGACCGTTTTGAGGGAGGACTCAAACAATTGCCGCATTTGGGTATTGCTGGCATCCGATCCAAACGCAAACGACTTCCGGCTGAGATACATCTGCTGTAGTTCCGCCTCGTTGTCCCAGGAGCTGTTTTCCACGGCCAGATTGACATTGGCAGCATAGGATCCAGACGCATTCGAGAACACACGAGTGGCTGCTTGCCGTAGCGTCAGTCCAAACTCCTCAGCCTGAGCCAGGGCATGTTTACGAACAAAGTTCAGATCCAGAGGCTCATTCGCTTCAGCACAGAGTTTCACCGCCCGATCGATCAGATCCATTTGGTTAACAAACAGATCGCGGAAAACCCCAGAGCAGTTCACCACCACATCGATCCGAGGCCGCCCCAACTCCGATAAGGGGATCAGTTCGACCTTGTTCATTCGACCCAATGCATCGGGTAAGGGGCGCACTCCGAGCAAACAAAGCACCTGAGCCAGGGATTCTCCGTAAGTTTTGATATTGTCGGTGCCCCAGAGCATCACCGAGATCGTTTCCGGCCATTGCTGATCCTGTTCCGCCCGCTGCCGTGCTAACAGACGCTCGACCACGATCTGAGCCGACTGGATCGCTGCTGAAGTGGGGATGGATTGGGGATCCAGAGCATGAATGTTTTTGCCAGTGGGGAGAACACCTGGGTTACGGATCGGATCCCCTCCAGGACCAGGGAGGATATAGTCTCCTTCCAGAGCCCGTAGCAAGGATCCCAGCTCAAAATCAGCGGTCACTTGTTTGAGACACTCTTCCAGGAATTCAAACAGGGGCTTGAGCAGATCCAGATCGACATCAGGAAAGCCTGCTTCTTTGAGCACCTTCACCCAGGGAACCTGACGGCCCATGTTGAAGAAATTGAGCTTGGATACTTTGGACACTCGACCTTCAGCATCCGTTTGTTCTTGAACCAGAGCCGCGATCGCCCGTTGCGAAGCTTTGGTGATCTGATCCAAAAACTCCACATCCGCCAGCACACCCCGATCCCGATTGCGATAAACTTCATCAAGATCCCGCCCTACACTCTGACAAAGGATCCGAGGCAAACCGAGGATCTCTTCTTCAGTGCGATCAATGCTGGCAATACTGACCAGCGTAGCGATCGCCTCTTCCGCTGTGGGAGGAGCTCCGATCACATGCAACCCACAGGGCAATAACCGCGATTCAATCTCGATCAGTTTGGTGTAAAGCTGGCCCACCACGGTATCCCGCTGATCCAAGGTCAGATCCTGGGCATCTTGTTCAGGGAGCTTCACATCTTGATCTAGATTGACCATGCGGGCCTTATCCATGATCGTGTTGACAATCTGGATCCCACGAGATCCTTCCCGCAAACTCTGATAGGAACCGATCAGCTCGCGGAGTTCGCTTAACCCCTTGTAAAGTCCTGCATTTTCAGCGGGAGGGGTGAGGTAGCTGATCGTGCAGGCATAGCCGCGTCGCTTAGCAATGGTCGCTTCAGAAGGATTGTTAGCAGCGTAGTAGTAGAGATTTGGGATCGAAGCAATCAAATTATCGGGGTAACACTGACCCGACATCCCGATCTGTTTTCCTGGCATGAACTCCAGGGATCCGTGGGTGCCAAAGTGGAGGACGGCATCGGCTTTCCAGATCTGTTCGAGATAGGTATAGTAAGCAGCAAACCCGTGGTGCGGACTGGCGGACTTGGAAAACAGGAGCCGCATCGGATCGCCTTCATACCCAAAGGTCGGTTGAACTCCAACAAAGAGGTTGCCGTAGTGCTTGCCATAGATCAGCATGTCACGGCCATCGGTGTTGAGCTGACCCGGTGCAGGCCCCCAGTAGTCTTCAATATTTTTGTAGTAGGGCGTGAGCTTTTCGTAATCGGGGATCGAGATCCGAGCGGCAATATTCAATTCTGGGCTGGCGTACTGGGCTTGAGCATCATGCAGAACCTCGTTCATCAGCTCAGTTGCGGTAGCCGGAAACTCACCGACGTCGTAGCCGTTGCTCTGAAGCGCCTGGATCACTTTATGGATCGAGGCAAATACATCAAGATATGCAGCTGTGCCGACATTACCCTTGTCAGGCGGAAAACTGAAGACCGTGATCGCAATTTTCTTATCCAGTTTGGGCTTGTGGCGGAGATTGGCCCATTTGATCGATCGATCTGCAATCAACTCAATCCGATCCTGGAGTGCGATCGCCCGCCCGGTGGCACTGTCTCGACCCGACAAGATGATCGGATCAATCGAGCCATCCAATTCTGGGATCGCAATTTGCAGCGCCACTTGGATCGGGTGCAGACCCAGATCGCTGGTTTCCCACTCTTCGGTGCTTTGGAAGACGAGCGGTAGGGTGACCATGTAGGGGCGGTTCAAGCGTTGCAAGGCTTCGATCGCTTTGGGATGATCTTGGCGAGCGGGTCCACCCACCAGTGCAAATCCCGTCAACGAGGTCACAACATCCACTAAGGGGGTATTCTTCTTGGAATCCCAGAAAAACTCATTCACCGGCTTGGAGAAGTCGAGCCCACCTGCAAAGATCGGGATCACTCGTGCCCCTTTGCACTCCAACTCCTGCACCATTGCCACATAGTGAGCATCATCCCCCGTCACCAGGTGAGTTCGCTGCAGGACTAAGCCCACACAGGGAGCTAACGGATCCTTGATATCCTCGGATAGATCCTCGCGGGTCTGCAGCCAATTGAGATACTCTCCCACATCCTCAAACATCTTCGGGGCTAAGGGATGCCAGATCCCCATATCGGGATAGGTGACCGGATCCTGAAATTGGATCTGCTTCTGGAGTGCTGGCAAGTAGCGATCGGCCAACATCAATAGGAAATTCTGCAAGTTCTCCGAGGAACCGCCCAGCCAGTATTGGAAGCTGAGCATGAAGTTGCGAGCATCCTGGGCTTTATCGATCGGCAAATATTTCAGTACTTTCGGCAAGGTTTGCAGCAGCTTCAACATGCCGTCTTGGAACGAGGATCCGGATTTCTCCTTCCGTTTGCGCATAAACTGAGCGATCGCACTCTTGGATTGACCCAGCTGCGCCATTGAGAAACTGCCCATCTTGTTCAGGCGCATCACCTCTGGCATCGAGGGGAAGACCACAGCAGCGTCCAATCGATCCCGATGCGGTTCAACGGCAGCCACCACTTTCTCAGCAATATCTTCAATAAAGATCAAGGATCCAATAAACACGTTGGCAGTGGCGAGATCCTGTTTGAATTCTTCGTAACAGTTAGAGTCGCGCAATTCTTCGATCAAGTAGCCGCTCAGTTCCACGGCCAGTTGGGGATGATCCGCGTTGATCGACTGGGCCGCAGCGGTGAGAGCGCTCTGATATTGAGGCTCCAGGACGACATAGACCAGTTTCATCAACACACGACCGTTTTGATCCTGGGGGACAAGGCGGCGGATCGAGGGCTTCACCAGGGTGAACATGCGTTGGACTCCGTATGCAATCACTGTGCGATCATGGGGCAAGCATTCAGATACCGATCAGGCTTGAATCCGGTTGAGGATCCGGTCAAACCGTGGGATCAGCACTGAAATTAGGGTCTGGTAGTAGGTACTTTATCCCACTATGGATCTCGTTCTAGCAGAATCTTGGATCGCTTGATGAGAATCTCCTAACACTTGCAACAAAACGCAATATTTCAACACAAAAGATGTCGTTGCAGTGGATCGATCGCCTCAGAACCAGTTTTCTAGTTCTGATCTGGGGTTATCTGCTCAAAGAGATCTGGCCAGATCCGGAGAAGCTGGGAGTCTGGGTGATCCGGATCAGCAAGGTCGGTGCGGACAACCCACCAGCCTTTGATCCGCCTAGGATAGCGTCCAACCTTACTAAGATTACGAGCTGAGCAACCAATCCATTCTGCGGCCTTCGGTACACTGACCAAGAAAGGTGGCTCTTCAGGGGTGGGTTTGGGTGAAGAAGAAGATCCTTTTTCCAGTTGCTTCACCCGATCAAGCAGATCTAAGACGGCTCGATAAATGTCATGCACCATCTCGTGAATATCAGCAATTGCTTGAGGGAGATCGAGCTCATTTCCAGCTATACGAGTCTCCATCAGGCTGTCTGTTTTGGGGCGCAACAGTCCCTCCCATAGAGCATTAATCAGGGTTTTGGTATTGATCTCTGGATTAGCAATTAACAGTGTCTGAACTAACTCTTCAGGGATGTTAAGGGTTGTCACATTACTGTTGCTGATTATGGTATTCATAGCAGAGCTGAAATTCTGCTCCTGTAGGTTTTGATCTGCGAACGATCCAGCTTGAGGCTGATCATGGGTTGATGGATCAAGATCCTGTCCCACTACAGTATTCTGGATATCGTTAAAAACAGATTGGAGGGATCGATCGTCAAAGTCGGCTAGAAATCGGATCGCTTCTGCCATTCTCCGACGACTGCCCCTATACTCCTGTGAAGTTGGCAAGGGAATTTCAATTGGATTCTTCAGATCATCCTTTTCTTTGTAGACAAACATCACAAGATAGGGACTCTGTGTGGGTCTCCGGTGCCAGCCTGTCCTTTCCAAGTACACCATCAGCTGATCAAGATCAACCGCTTGCAATCGAGGATCGTCAAGTCGTACCACTACCATATTTCCCACTCTCCTTCATTAGCCTGGATCAGGATCTTAGTGACCCAATCAGGCGTGAGTTGCCATTCTCGTTTAATTCGGATCCGGACAGTGTATGCATTCTCCGTTGGCGATCCTTTCAAAAACACCCAATAACACCCCCCATTGATCTGCAAAGACTCCTCCGAACACCTTAGCCAATCCTCCCGCTGAGGTGGCAAGGCCAGCAGGATCAGCACACAGGGATCCGGCGCAGAGCTTTGATTGCGTTCTACCAAATCGTTATAGGTTTGTGCTTCTAGATCATAGATAATTTCAGCCTCCTCCTGCTGCCATCGTGTCGAGGCTTTAAGTTGAAACTCCAGCCGTTTAGCCGACTGCACATGTCGCTTCCCCTGCTGTACAACCAAATGAAAACTGCCATCCACCCCATAATCGGGATCAGGTCTTGATAGACTCAGCCCTGCTTGAGCCGCAATGGCCTGAAGATAGGCACGACTTAACTGCTCCTGAGTATGCTGCTCGGTGATCACAAGCCCTAGATTCTGTATCTTCAGGTTAACGCTCTGTGATCATACCGCAACACCCAGATCCCTTGATGATCAGTTGGTTGGAATTTCTATTGACATAGGGGATGTTCTTGAGAAGTCCTCCCTGGCAAACCCGACACTGAAGCTGAGTACCCTGGGGTAGAGAGAGCTTTGCACTGAGGTAGCGCCTGTTCAGAGCTAAACATTTCAATCTGGATCATTTCCTGAAACGATAACCACTCAGGCAAGTCCTCAATCAACACAGAGCTTAACTCCTTTGGCTCAATTTTTTGAAGACCACCGCCATAGATCCTTCCAGCTGTCCGAATAGATGCTATTGGAACTCTGTTTAGAGCTTCCAGGATTTCAATCTCTCTCTCTTTGCTATGTTGTAGTAGGTGTTGCAGTTCTGGCTTTGGATAAAGGCAAATAAAAACATTAGTGGCTACTGCACTAGAACGATTTAAGAGAAAGCGGATCGGAGCATTACTATTGGGCTTGCTTCGTCCCATATAGGTTGCAACAAAGAGAGGTGGATTACGTTTTTCCTGAAAGTACCATCTCTTGCGAGTACGGCAAAGGTATCTATTATGAATACCTGTTTTCTTCCCTTCTTCTAAATATCGAAAAAGATTTGGATATCTACATCTGATCTCTTCAGGAGAGAGTGTAACTGAAAGCAAAAATTTTCGTTGTGCAAGAAGAGGAAGACCATTGGAGTCTGATTCAATTATTGAACTATTAATACATCTAGGGCTGGGAAGAACAGGAACTAAAAACTCTGAAGGAATCTTGTTCTCATCAATTTGCTTCTGATCCAATATAAAAAAATCATTGCTGCCAGTTGCCAAACCACGGGTTATATGAAAAAGGCTTCCAAGCGCAACTCCATTTTCAGGATCTGTTTGGCCCAACTCAAAAAGATTCCATTTTTCAGTGAGGGTAAGAGATGTTCGACAAAATTCAGAGTGGATCGAAGGATTTTCGTAAGCTCCTTTTGTTAAACTGAATTGTAGATCAGCGGGTGGTTTTGTCTTTTTGTAAGTAATAATACATGATGAGACCAGAGCATCATTAAATTGTACATCTTGTGCCTCGAACCGATGGATCCGAATCAACGATACATGGTTATAGAGATATTCCCTAAGCGCACGACCATAATTTACATATAGGAACTCGGTTGGTATTAGCCATGAAGCTACTGCACCATCTCTTAAGACTTGATCACAGAGCAAAATATAGTAAATGTACAGGCCAGCTAGACCATTGACTGAGATCCCTAATGCTCTTAAAACTTTTTCCTGATATGTTTTCTTTGTCGCTAATGAAAAGTGATGATGCCGAACATACGGTGGATTAGTGATAACAAGATCAAAGCTGTCTTGGCTAGACTCTAACTCAATAAATGAAAAGAAGTCTTGGTTGAGAACATCACAGCCAAACTCAGAAAAAAGTTCGTCACATATACGAGAGTATAATTCGTCAATCTCTACACCTGTATAGGTCAGATTCCCAGGATCCAATGAGATGATTGAGGAGATAAAAACACCACTTCCCACAGCAGGTTCAAGCATATTCAAACTTTTTTGCTCTTCTGAGAGTAGAGAGAGGGTGTATCGAGAAATTTGTTGTGCCAGCGAGAATGGTGTCGAGAACTGACCAAGTTGGTTCCTCTCTAAAGGTGTTTTTGACATGTCCACCTCTTGCTGGCGATGAAAGCGCTCGACTTCAAGCTGAATCAGATCGCCCGTATCAAGGCTGGAGGCTTCTTGAAGGAGATCTCGTGGAGGAAAAGAGCGGTTATCCTCTAGGTAATAAAGAAGATCAGAAACTCTATGTTCCCATATCCAATCAATACCTTCAGACGCCTCATATCCCAAATAGCCAGGTTCAAAGTAGCCACATAAAAATAGTATAAATGGTACTGCACTGCCAAGCCTTTGCTTTAGTTGCGAGAACTTTTGCGCTTCTTCCTTTCTCCTTTTATTTGTATTTGTAGTATCACCCGCCGACTTAGCTTCAATGAACAGAGGCACTTCATCAGGTTGCCTTGTGTGCTTCGAAACTACGCAATCAATTGGAATATTTACCGGAGTTTCCTTGGAGCCAACTGAAACATTGTATCTAAATATATAGGTTCCTTGCGGCATCGCCAATAGGTTATCAAAATCGCTGGGTTTGATCTCAGTGTAGTTATGAGATCGAAGAAATGAGCCTATCGTATGCAGTTGCCGTTGTTCCTGAGCGTTTCTTATGATTGGGTCTGCTGCTGCCCCACATAACCTATCTGCCACAACGGAAGCACTGCGAGAAAGATCGTCTTGGGTTGGATCAATATCAGGACTATCTAACCAAGGGAATAAATCACGATCGCTAACTTCTCTCAAGACATCAATAATACGCTCAAGGTGATCATCTAACTCTTCGGACGACATTTTCGGAGGAATCCTAGGAGGATGTGCTGCTGAACCTTCTAAGCTCGAAACAAGATGCTTGGTCGTATGTGCCAGACCAATCAACCGATCGCGCGCTAACGGTGGAGCAGTAGTCATTCTTAGCATGGGTAAGATGCCAGGGTTATCCTTGAGTAACTGGACTGTTAAGCCTCGAAGGTAGTCGCTAAGTACAAGAGCATTCATAACCTCCTCCGCTTTAAGCTCTCTCTGTTCTCTAAACGTGCTTGGAGCAAAACAAAGAAACCAATCATTGTAAAAGTCAATCGAGTGGAGTGAATCTGCTTTCCAGAGATGTGGCTTATTCAAGTTGATCGGCATATTGAGATTTGAGTGCTACAAGGGATTGATCATAGCTGCTTTAGGCTGACATAATTATGCTCAACCAGGAGATCATCAAGGTCGGCTAGAAATCGGATCGCTTCTGCTATTTTCCGAAGACTACCCGTATACTCCTTTGAGGTTGGCAAGAGGATACAGGTCAGAGTCTCATCATCATCGGTCCCTTTATACAGAGACTCCACTTATACAGAGACTCCACTAGAGAGGGACTGTTCGTGAGTTTTTTGCGCCATCCTGTTCTCTCTAAGGAGAAGGGTTGTGAGGTGGTAAATACTTTTGGACAACCTCCCAGCCCGTGATCGAAACCCAGATCAGAGCCAGGAACAGCAGACTATTGATCGCCACATGGATCTCACGAGCTCGAACGGCTTGGATCCGGTTTGATCCGATCTGAAATGCACTCCAGGCAGAGGCCAACGTCAGGCCAACCACGATCAACCCTGCTGGTAAATGCCACGAGTGACCCAAGCTGCCAAAGTGCCCCAACGTCCCCACGATCCCAATCCCAACCAGGAGCAACACCAAACCCACCATGATCAGGCCCACGCCGATGTGGATCGAGCGGAGCCAGGTACGCTGCACTCGCCGGGGAGACGCTGGATTCAGCCGCTGCACCATCATCCAACCCCCTAAGATCCCCAAGATACAGAAACACAGCCCGGTCAATCCCATCGACCAAGCCGCGATCCGCCATAACCACAGAAATGAAGGGAGATTCAATAGATCCGGATCCTTATAGGCTCACTTGTTTGAGATCATACAGAAAATCAGCCCTGCTCAGCAAAGCTGCCTCCCAATCCGCAATCCTGAACCAGATAGAATAGCTGGATCGATGAGGACATGGATCATGCTAGGAACCTTTCAAAGTTCAACCCTGCGATTAGAGGTTGATGCAAGTGCCGAAACGTTACGAGAGTGCTTGATCAACACCGATCAGTTACGTCAGTGGCTCTGGCCTCAGGAACTCGTTGATCCTACTCCAGAACAGCTTGATCTAGGTACTGAATTCAAAGCCTCGATCGGTCCCATCGTGATTGATCATCGAGTCGAAACCTTGGAACCAACTCGGATCCGGTTGATCCTTTGGGGACCGTTGGATGGCTATACGGAGTGGGCTTGGGGCAATGGTTGGGTGCAGTTACGGTTGGAAGCTGTTTGTCCAGTGCCCTTGATCTGGGGGCAACAACTCACGCTCAAGCAGTTATGCGAGTTCGCTCAACAGCAAGAAACTCAACACCGATCCTGATCGTTTTTGTCTAGGATTGCTAACTCAACCAGCCAGCCTCCTTTCACCTTCCATCAGCCTCTAAGGGCAAAGATCTTAGGCTGGAGATAACCTTTCCCAGCCCCATTTCCTTGTAGCCTTAGAGACGTCTTGACTCCCGCTTTGGACCGATCCAACCCTTGGGAAATAGAGGCATCGCATTCGATCACGATCTGTTTTCTGAGGGGGCATCATGGCTTCGTTTCGGTCTCATTCTTACCTTTTGCTTGTCGCTCTGATCACATTGGTAGCCAGTTGCAACCAGTCTTCGCCCACCTTGCAAGGGTTGAGCCCTGATCAACCTTCATCGCTGACCTCAGAAGCAGACGCTGAACCAACAGCTATTGAACTCTACTACGATGGCGAGAACGAGGAAGTCAGAGTTCGAGACGCTGCCATTGCCTTTGCCATTGCCCAAGGGATCCAAGATCGGGAGCAGATCGTCTTTTTTGTGAATCAAATCCTTAATATCAATATTTCGCTCAATGATGTGGCATCTGCTTCTCCAGTTGAGATCTCAGATTTTGATGGAGATGGGGATCCAGGAACATCGGCGGACGCATCTGTAGCGTTTTTGCTAAGTCAGGGATTGATCAACCCCGTTTCCATTGAAAGCTTTTGTACTACGGTTCTCAATGTTCCTTGCCCCCTGAACGAGAGCATCATGGAACTCCCCGGATCCGACAACACGGTCACCTTGTTTGGCCCTGTTATTTTGGCTGAAGGATTCTCCCAGTTCCGGGTCACGCCTGCATTTGACGATCCACCTAACCTGATCCTGAGCGAAACCATTGTCTTGACGGGCGATAACGATGGGGATGAAACTCTTTATCTGATCCCATTTGGCGCTCTAGGCTCAACCAGTGAACTTATTGTTCCCACCAATCAGACCCTGCCTGTTCGATTTGCTGAGCCTCTGCCCGAAGATGTAACGGTAACCCTGACCGATAATACAGGAGAGGTCACCCAAATCCTGCAGGGTAGTGAACCGATCCCAATGCCAACCCCAACCCCTACGGTCACTCCAACCCCGACAGGTGATCCCTGTCCCCCTGCTGTCGCTGCACCTCAAGTTTCCCGAATCTGCGCGCTGCAAGGATCAGGCTTAACCTCGCCGGTCAGTGGTAGCCAACGCACGGTAGAGGCCATCGTCACAGGCATCTTCCCAGAGCTAGACGGCTTCTACATCCAGGAAGAAGATACTGACGCTGATGACAGTTTCTCCACCTCCGAAGGGATCTTTGTGGTGTCTTCCCAATCTGTAGCAGTTGGCGATCAAGTTCAGATCACAGGCATTGTCCTGGAGTCAGAATCTTCCCCCTCCTTTAATCAAGCCGTCATCGATGGCCCCACGATCACGGTCTTGAGCTCTGATAATCCCTTGCCAACCCCCCTCAGCGTCACCCTTCCGTTTGAAAGTGATACCTTCCTAGAACGCTATGAGGGCATGGTGATCGAGCTTTCTCAAGAGCTCTCCGTCTCCAATACCTTTACATTGGGTCGATTTGGTGAAGTCTTAATGTCATTGGGTGGACGCTTGCCCCAGCCCACTAGCGTTGTCCCCCCTGGTTCTGAAGCCATTGCCCAACAAGCTGCCAACACGCTAAACCAGATCTTGATCGATGATGGCCGCAATGGTTCAAATCTCGAACCGATCGTTTACCCCGCCCCTGGACTGAGCGCCACCAATACCCTCAGAGGGGGAGATACTGCAACAGGCATTACCGGAGTTTTAGGTTTTGCCTTCAGTGTCTATCGGGTCCATCCGATCGAGCCCCCTGCCTTTGTGCCTAGTAATCCTCGACCTGCAGCACCGGAACCTGTGGGCGGATCGTTGAAAGTCGCTAGCTTTAATGTCCTGAATTACTTCAATGGCAATGGGGCAGGAGGTGGCTTCCCTACGTCCCGTGGTGCTGACTCTCTGAGTGAGTTCAATCGGCAACGGGACAAACTGATCAACGCGATCCTAGGCTTAGACGCGGATATTGTGGGCCTGATCGAGATAGAAAATGATGGCTATGGCACAACCAGCGCTATTCAAGATCTCGTGAATGGGTTAAATCAAGCTGGGGGAAATCCTTCCTGTGGACCAAATATTGACTTTGTGGATCCTGGGGTGAATCCATTAGGTGATGACGAGATTGCCGTCGGCATGATCTACTGCAGCACTACGGTCAGCATTGCCCCTGGTACAACACCTGTGATCTTGGAAGACTCCGATCTGCCAGGATTAGGCTTAGGGGGATTACCACCTGTCTTCACTGGAGACTCCACCAACCGATCCCCGCTAGCCGTCACCTTCCGCGAACTGAGTACCAATGCTGATGTCACCTTGGCCATCAATCACTTCAAATCCAAAGGCGGAACCGGATCAGGCGACAATGCAGATACGGGGGATGGTCAAGGCAACTTTAATGGGACACGGGTTCGGGGGGCTGAAGCACTCACCACCTGGTTAGCCACCCATCCGACAGGAACCAGCGATGGAGATGTGATGATCCTGGGTGATCTGAACGCTTATGTGCAGGAAGATCCGATCCAAACCGTTGAAGATGCAGGGTATACCAATGTGTTCCCCGATCCATCCGATTACTCCTTCAGCTTTGACGGTCAGTGGGGATCGTTGGACTACGCCTTAGCTAATCAATCACTGGTTTCTCAAGTGGCTGGTATGACCAAGTGGCATATCAATGCAGATGAACCTGTCAGTCTGGATTACAACGAAGAGTTCAAATCGGCCAGCCAGATCGAGAGCCTCTACAATGACGAGCCCTATCGAGCCTCCGATCACGATCCGTTGATTGTGGGTCTTAACCTAACTCCTGGAACGACTCCGACCCCCACTCCTACAACCACTGCGCCCCCAACCC